>JAFVHC010000281.1 GCA_017474705.1 Bacillota bacterium | reverse complement strand
GTAACGGTCTTTGCACCGACTTTCCGCTCGGCCGCTGTATGATTCTCGTACTGGAAGCGCATGACCAGATGGCCGCTCGCACCGTTCAGGCGCTCAGGCTGTACTGTCTGACCGTCCAACTCATAACTGATCGTAGTTGTGATCGGCAGATCCTTATCGGTGCTGCCCTGATAGTGTATGTCCGCACCTGCGGCATCCCAGACCACGGAATCATTGCTGCGGGTGAAGGTCTCCTCACCTTTGGTATTATGGATATCCTTCAGGTCTGTCACGTCGTTGATCGTATCCTTTTCCTCCGGATTCTTCAACCAGGCGCTGACGATGGTCTCCTCCGCCGTACCGGAAGCATCGGCCACGATATAGACCGTTTCTTCTTTACCCTCTTCACTGCCGTGCGTTTGCAGCAAAGACACGGCTTGCTCTACCAGAGCGTCGGACTCTGTCTGCTTCGCAGGATCTTTTTCCGTCTGCTTGTCAGCCGAGCAGCCAACCGCCGAAAACAGCAGCACACTGAAGGCCGTCAGCAATGCCAGACCACGTTCTATACTATATTTCATGATGGACTCCCCTCCATTTGAAGATTCTTGGATTTACGAAAACCGGTCTTCTGGATGATCGGATCAAACAACAGCAGAAGCGACGGCAGCAGCAACAGGACCAGCACCATACTGATCAAGGCCCCGCGGCTCATCAACCGGCAGATGGAACCGATCAGATCAACGTCGGAATACAGGCCGACACCAAAGGTCGCCGCAAAGAAACCGAGCGCACTGGTGAAGATCGATGAAATGCTTGCGGACAGCGCATCCTGTACCGCTTCTTTCTTATCTTTCCCGGCTGTCCTTTCCTGTTGATACCGGTTGGTCATCAAGATCGCATAATCGACGGTCGCACCCAGCTGGATCGTACCGATGACGATCGAGGCGATGAAGGGCAGCGTTGTATGGGTGAAATAACTGATACTCATGTTTATGTAGATCGCCTGCTCGATGACAGCGACCAGAATCAGCGGAAGGCTGAAGGAACGAAGCACGATCAGGATCAGGAAAAAGATCGCGATGATGGAGACAGCGCTGACCACTTTGAAGTCGTGATCTGTGATATCGATCAGGTCCTTGGTACAAGGCGCTTCTCCAATGAGCATTGCGTTGTCATCGTAGGATTTGAGGATCCTGTGCAGCTCTTCGATCTGATGGTTCACTTCATCGCTGGCGACCTTATATTCGGAACTGATGATCATCAGCTGATACCCTCCGGCTTTCAAGGTCCCGGTCAGCTGGTCCGGCAGGAATGCATCAGGCACGCTGCTGGGGATGACCGAAGCAGTCGCCATGGCAAATTCCACGCCGTCCACTTGCTCCATCTTGTCCAGCATCTCGCGGGTATCCTTGTCGGAAAGCTTTTCATCTGCCAGGATCATGTGCAGGGTGTTCATGGAGAAGTTTTTCTCCAGCTCCTGATTGCCCTGGATCGACGGCAAGTATTCCGGCAGGCTGGAATCCAGATTGTAATAGACCTGCAGATGGTTATACCCAAAGATCGCCGGGATCCAGAGCAAGAGTGAAAGGACCATCAGCAGACGGTGATGTTTGACGATGCTTCCTGCCAAACGATCTCCCTTGATCGTCAGCGCCTTATGGTGCGCTGCCGTGATCGCCCGGTCAAAGACCAGGATCAAAGAAGGAAGGATGGTTACACAGGCGATCACACCAAGCACGACGCCCTTAGCCATGACGATGCCCATATCCAGCCCCAGGGTAAATGTCATGAAGCAGAGTGCGATGAAGCCTGCGATCGTCGTAAGGGACGAGCCTGCGACCGAGGTGATCGTTGCTGCGATCGCATGTGCCATCGCTTCTTCCTTATCAAAGTACGATCCTTTCATCTCCCGGTAACTGTCCCAAAGGAAAATAGAATAATCCATGGTGACCGCCAGCTGCAGCACGGCGGCCAGGGACATGGTGATAAAGGAGATCTCTCCTTGTATCACGTTGGTACCCAGGTTATAGACGACAGCGATGCCTATGTTCAACAGGAACAGGACCGGTGCCATCCAGGAGTCCATGGTGATCGCCATGACGATGGCCGACAGGATGACGGCGATCGAAACATACCAGACCAACTGATCTTCCACCATGTTCTTGGTGTCCGTCACGATGGCGGACATGCTGCTCATAAAGCACTGCTCGCCCGTCACTTTGCGGATCTCTTCAATGGCATCCATCGTGGAGGTCTCCGAAGTGCCGCCGTCGAAGAAGACGGCCATCAACGTGGCGTTTTCAGAATGGAAGATGTTGTAGATCTTCTTTGGCAGCAGATCCTGCGGAATACTGTCGGATACGAACGTATCGTACCAGATGACTTCATCCACATGATCGACCGCTTCCACCTGCTCCTTCAGTCTTGCCGCCTGTGGATCGGTCATGCCTTCCACGACCAATAAAGCATAGGCGCCTTTCCCGAAGTCCTTCAACAGTATGTCCTGTCCCTGCATGGTCTCGATATCGTCGGGCAGGTAGTACAGGATATCATAATTGACTTTCGTATTGAAATACCCGATCGCCGCCGGTATCAAAAGTACCAGGCTGACCGCCAGGATCCAGATCCTGCCTCTTGCGATCGTTCGTCCAAACTTCAACATAGAATTGCTCCTTTTCTGACCATCGGTCATTTTCGAAGGTAGTATACGTCAAAAATGACCAATAGTCAATATCTTTTCTCTAAAAAAATGAACTTTGGTCATTTTTATATATTTTCCGGCTGGATCCCCTCGCTTTATTGGTAACTAATCAATTTGACAAACCGGTTTTGGTTAAGGTAGAATACGAAAAGAATCACATTTCAAGAGGTAGCTTCCCATGAGCAAGGTCGAAGAGAACAAACTGTTGAAACAGTCCCGTCTGATGGAGACCGCCTTCTCTTTGTTTACAACAAAGGGGTTCGCACATACTACGATCTCCGACATCGTCCGTGAAGCGGACATGGCCAAAGGAACTTTTTACTTATATTTTCACGATAAATATGAATTGCAGGAGCATCTGATCGTCTGGAAGGCGGAGGAACTGTTCCGCCACGTTGTCAGTGAATCCGGCTACGAGTCCTATGACACGCCCGAAGATAAGGTCATCGCGATCATAAATGACATCCTGGAGCAACTGCAAAAAAACCCCCGGCTTCTGAAGTTCATCAATAAGAACCTGAGCTGGGGGGTGTTCCGCCGGGCGATCGACCGCTCGGAGAATGACTATATGTCGTTTTTCAAGGGGATCCTGGGGCTGTCGGACGACCAGCGCGCGGAGATCCTGATCTACCTGATCATCGAGTGTGTCAGTTCCACCTGTCACAGTGTGATCCTGGAGCAGAATCCTGTAGATCTTCAAACCTTCCGACCCTATCTGGATCGGTTGATCCGCGGCATCTTAGCTCCGGAGATCGAAAAAAAGCAAAGAGCAATGAAGTAACGATGCATTCGTTATTTCACTGCTCTCTTTTTCTTTACGCGATCTTGATGACGTAGGCGTACGGCGGCAGCTGCTCCGGCAGCGTGACCGTAAGGGCGCCATCCTTCTGTTCGAACGCGGCAGGGCCGGCACCAAGGATCGATACTGATGCTCCTTCCGGTACTTCCAGGCCTTTGATGGTCACAGTCTGACCTGGTTCCTCATCCATGACGATGGCATACAGTGCATCGTCTTTCTTTGTATAGCGGACTTCCTTGCCATCCGTCGTCAGATCGGTCTGCTTGTCCTCACGGCAGGTGGTCGCATAGATCGCCTCGCCGTTGACCTTCAGCCACGCACCGGTCTCCAGCAGCGGTCTTACCTGCTCTTCCTGGATCGTGCCATCCGGCAGCGGCCCGACGTTCAGCAGCAGGTTGCCGTTCTTGGCCGTGACATCGATGATGCACCAGATGACATCTTTGCCCTTCATGAAGTTTGCCGGATTCTCATTGCGGTTGTATCCGAAGCTCATGCCGATGCCCCGGCACAGTTCCCACTTCTCGGTATCATATTTCAGCACGCGGGCGTATTCCGGTGTGTAATAATCACCGATCTCGATCTGGAAGGGGATGCCCTGTCCATTCTTCTTGGCCTCGTAGATCTGATCGATATATTCCTGGCGGCCGGCCTCGTCCACCTGCTTCCAGCGATTGTTCAGGACTCCGTCCTCGACCGTATTGTAATAATCCGCGAACAGCTGCATCAGGTCGGTCTGTGCCGGATATCCCATATCGTTCCACAGAACGGAAGGCTTATATTTCTCGATCAGCTCACGGGTCTGTGCTTCCGAATAGGCTGCATATTCATCAGAAGCTACATAATGATCCGCCCAGTTTTCCGGGCTGTTCATAGGCTTGTCCTTGAAAGTCCAGTCGAAGATACCGGAATAATACAGGCCCATCTTGATGTTATGCGCGCGGACCGCGTCCGTCAGCTCGCCCACCAGATCCCGTTTGGACTGATAGTCCGGCATGAAGGGGTTCTTGTGCGCGCTGGGCCACAGGGTATAGCCGTCATGATGCTTGGTGACCAGCACGACATACTTGGCACCGGCCTCCTCGAACAGTTTGGCCCAGGCTTCCGGGTCCATCTTATCGCTTTCCTTCTGGAATTCATGATAGAAATCGAAATAATCGAAATCCTTGCCGTAGGTCTCGGTGTGATACTCCTGCGTCGGGGATCCCGGGCAGCGCAAGGAATTAAGATACCATTCCGCATAGGGATGATACTTCATCTGCTCTTCCATGGAAGGCGCCGCGTCGCCGTCTACCATGCTTTCTCCTTCTGGCTTTTTTACAGCCCATCCGGGCACGGAGAACAATCCCCAGTGGATAAAGATGCCGAATTTCGCGTCCTTGAACCACTGTGGTGCTTCATGGCTTTGAATAGATTCTTTGGTTGGTTCGTACATGCTATTCCTCCTCGTCATGATGCTTATTTTGAAAGCAGCTTTGCGGCCGCTTCATCTACAAAAATGGTCACGTCGGGATGCAGCTGCAATGCGGATGCCGGGCAAAACGGCGTGATGGGGCCTTCCACACAGGCTTTGACCGCTTCCGCCTTTGCCTCGCCGGAAGCCAGCAGGATGATGCGTTTCGCTCGCAGGATCGAACCTATGCCCATGCTGATAGCCTGGCGCGGCACATCCGCTTCGGAAGCAAAGAAGCGGGCATTGGCCTTGATCGTACTTTCCTGCAGGTCGACCAGATGCGTCCCTGCCGGAAAATGATCGGCAGGTTCGTTGAAGGCAATGTGGCCGTTGTTGCCGATGCCCAGGATCTGCAGGTCGATCCCGCCGGCGGCCTGGATCATAAGATCATATGCTTCACAGACCGCTTCCGGATCCTCCGCGTTGCCCTGGGGCACATGCGTATTGGCCGGATCGATATTGATATGATCGAACAGGTTTTCATTCATGAAGTGCCGGTAGCTTTGCGGATCCTCCGGCTGGATCGGATAGTATTCATCCAGATTGAAGGAACGTACTTTTGAAAAGTCCAGTGTGCCCTGTTCATAGAACTTCACCAGGTTCTTATACATTCCGACAGGTGAAGAACCCGTCGCAAGGCCCAGGATACTGTGGGGATCCCTATGGATCGCCTCCGCCACCAAGGACGCCGCCCGACGGCTCATTTCGTCCTCATCCTTACATTTGATGATATCCATGTTAATGTTCATAGATCGTTTCTCCTCCCGTTATCGTACGATATATGTGCATGTTTTCATCTATGAGGATCAGATCTGCATCTTTGCCGGTCTCGATGGAGCCCTTACGCGCGTCCACGCCGATGGCGCGGGCCGGATGCAGGCTGGCACAGCAGATCGCTTCCGGCAGAGAAAGATCAGTATAAGTGAAAAGATTGTGTACCGCCTGGTTCAGCCGCAGTACAGAGCCTGCTATGGTCCCGTTCGACAGCAGGCAGCGGATGCCTTCTTTATGCACCTGCTGACCTCCCAGATCATATGTCCCGTCTGGAAGACCCGCAGCCCGCATACTGTCGGTGATCAGGACCAGATGATCTTTCTTGCAGTCCGCCACCAGCTGGAACAAACCTTTATTGATGTGGAACGTGTCGGCGATGAGCTCGCAGTACGCATCTTTACGCGTCAAAGCGGCGCCGACCAGACCGGGGTTGCGGTGATGGATGCCGTTCATGGCATTGAACAGGTGGGTCACTTCCGTGGCACCGGCGTCAAAGGCTTCCAGAGCCTCATCATAACCGATCGCCGTATGGCCGACAGCGACTCTGGTCTCCGTCGATGAAGTCAGCTCCCGGATCAGGTCCATAGCTCCATCCAGTTCCGGCGCGAGAGTGATGAGCCGGATGATATCGGTATATTCCATGACGAAATCCCTGTCCGGCGGGATGATGTATTCTTCCAGGTGTGCGCCTTTTTTAGCCGTGCTGATAAAAGGTCCTTCCATGTTGACACCCAGGATCTCTGCCCCGCCCCAGGCTGCTTTATCACGCTTGCTTTCTTCTTTCGATCCACGGATCATGTCGAAGGATCGGCCCAGGGACTCCAGCGGATAGGTCATCAAAGTAGGCAGCCATGAAGTGACGCCATCGGTCGCGACGGACCGGCACATGCGGTGGATCCCCTCCGCGTCCGATGTGGTCGCGTCCTCTCCAACGCAGCCGTGGCTGTGCACATCGATCAGGCCCGGTGCGATCAGAAGCCCTTGGGCATCGATATATTCCACGTCCGTACGTGTAGCATCGGCCGGCACGATCTCCCGGATGACGTCGTCAAATACGATCATCATATCCTCGGCCAGACGGTCTTTCAACACGATCGTTCCATTGATCAGACATTTCATGGACATCACTCTCCCTCTTGTTTCTCAGGATAGCTGTATTATACAAAGGAACGGGGGAAAATGCAAGTTGCGCAGCCAAAAGTTGCGCATTTCAGTTGCGCCACACCATCTTTTGTGATACTGTAAAGAAAAACTTTTCCTGAGGGAGGAACACCATGATCAAGTTCGGAACTGGCGGCTGGCGCGCCCGTATCGGTGAGGATTTTTATATCGGCAACATCCGCAAGATCGCTGCTGCTCTTGCCTATATGATCCATGAGGACGACCTGGAAGACCAGCCGGTCATGATCGGCTATGACCGTCGTTTTCTGTCCCGTGAAGCGGCACAGTGGGTCGCTGAAGTGCTGACAGCATCCGGGATCCATGTATTGTTCATGCAGCGCAGCGCACCTACGCCTTTGGTCATGTTCCAGGTCAAAGAGCGCAAGCTCCATTTCGGCGTCGAGATCACTGCATCGCACAATCCTGCCACATATAACGGTTTCAAGCTGATCGTAGAGGAAGGCCGGGATGCGCCAGTGGAAGTCACCGAACGACTGGAGCAGATCATCTTAGGGATCCCAGAGGAACTCTCCATCCTGCCTTTTGACACTGCGGTGGAACAAGGTCTGGTGGACATGCTGCACAACCCTTTCAACGAATTCATCGACAGCATCCTGAACGTGCTGGATACACAGGCCATCCGTGACCGCGGCCTGCGCATCCTCTTCGATTCCATGCACGGGTCCGCCACCTACCCGCTGACGGTCATCTTCAATACCACCCGCTGCACCTTCGACCAGATCCATGGGGATCATGATGCTTTCTTCGGCGGTCTGGTGCCCGCACCTGCGGAAACGACGCTTTTCGAACTGAAAGAAAAGGTCATCCACGAAGGATATGATCTGGGCATCGCGGTCGACGGTGATGGCGATCGTCTGGGCATCATCGACAGCAACGGCGCTTACATCAGCGCCAACGATATCCTGGTCCTGCTCTACTGGTACCTGCATGAGATCAAGGGTTGGAAAGGCCCGGTGGTCCGCAACCTCTCCACGACGCATATGCTGGACCGCGTGGCAGAAAGTTTCGGTGAAGTCTGCTATGAGGTACCGGTCGGTTTCAAGTATATCTCCTCCAAGATCGATGAAGTGGATGCCGTTCTGGGCGGTGAATCCTCCGGCGGTCTGACCGTACGCGGCCATATCCACGGCAAGGATTCTGTCTACTCCTCCGCCCTCTTCGTGGAGATGGTGGCCAAGACCGGCCAGCGGCCCAGCGACCTGATGGCTTATCTGCGCCAGCGGTACGGCGCCTACTATATGAAGGAAACAAATCTGGCTTTCCCTGCCGACCGCAAGGAAGAACTGAACCATCGCATCATGGTGGCGAAAGAACTGCCGACTTTCCTGCCGGCACCTGTCCGGGTCTCCTATCTGGATGGCTGCAAATGCTACTTTGAGGATGATTCCTCCGTCACCTGCCGTTTCTCCGGTACCGAACCGCTGCTGCGCATCTTTGCGGAAGGCCGATCGGAAGATGAGGCGATCGAATATATCGAGGCCTGGCGGGAGCTGCTGAAGATCTAACAAAAAAAGACCCTGTTCGGGTCTTTTTTATTATACCGGGATATTGGGGATGGTGTCGACCTCATAGGTCTGGATGAATTCTTCATCGCCCTCCAGCCCTTCCGCGCGGACGCGGACCACGGCGTCGGATCCATCGCAGTTCTGCAGGATCGCCTGGCAGCGGCCATGGAACAGACGGCGATAATGCAGGCCGTCCGGCTCATGTGAATTCGGATCACCGTTGCCGGTCCCGATGATGCGCGCACCGCCTTCCGTCTCGAAGAAAACCAGTGTATCAGCAGAAGGCACGAAGTTGCCCATGGCGTCCACCGCTTCCGCATTGACTGCGATGGCATCTGATCCGTCCGCCGCCAGGATCGTCTTGTTCAAGGTCAGGCGGATACGGGCTGCCGCGCCGGGTGTCCGCTGGATTTCCTCGCATAGGACGGTATCTCCATCGTAGCCGACGGCACGCATCGTACCCATCTCATAAGGCGCGTTCCATGAGACCATCTCGTAGGGATCCACCTCTTTGCGGCCTAAAGTCCGGCCGTTCAGGAACAGCTCCGCTTCTTTGCAGTTCGTATAGATCCTGAATTCCGTCAGCGTACCGGTATCGATGGGCTGGTCCATATCCGGCAGCGCATGCACGAAGGGTGCCTTCGTCCAGAACGCTTTGTACAGATAGGCCGCGTTTTTCTTGAATCCACAGGAATCCAAGGCGCCGAAAAGGGAGGCGATGGTCGGCCAGCGATACGGAGTCGGCTCTCCTCGATAATCCAGCCCCGTCCAGACGAAGGTGCCGGAGATGAATGGCCGCTCATTGACCTGTTTCCAGCCATCGCGCACGGTGTTGCCCCAAGGCGCGCGTGCTTCATCCAGATCCGCGCAGATATGACGTTCCTCGTCTGTCTCATAAGAGCCGCGGACCGCGAATGCCGAGATCGTTTCCGAACCCACGATCGGGATCTCCGGGAATAGCTCATGGACCGCGTCATACTGGTCGGTATTGTAATTGACACCGATCACGTCCATCAGCGGCGCCGTGCCCTCAGGTTCCAGGAACCCATGGTTATTGGCCCCGGTGAACGGCCGGCTGTCGTCTTCCCGGCTGATCACTTCTCTCATGCGGCGGGCGATCCTGGCACCGTACTCCGTTCCCTGCAGCGGTTCTTCATTGAACAGCGAATAAAAGATCACCGAAGGATGGTTGCGTGCCCGACGGGCCATGTCCCGAATGTTCTTCAAAGTATCGGGATCCGTGCGGAACGAACGGCTCTCTTCCATGACCATCAGGCCGATATGATCCGCGATCTCCTGGATCTCCGGATCCGTATGATGCGCCGTACGGATGGCCGTGGCGCCGATCTCCTTCAGGCAGCGCAGACGGTATTCTTTGATCGCGTATGGGACCGCGACGCCTACACCGGTATGAT
>JAFVHC010000280.1 GCA_017474705.1 Bacillota bacterium | reverse complement strand
GGAGATCATCGTTGCCATCATTCTTGTGGTACTGCTGAAGTTCCTGGACGTGGAGAAACATATCGAAAAAGAACAGGCTGAGATCAAAGCCCGTAAAACAAGTGAGGTTTGAGTCATGGAAAAACTGCATTTTGAAGGAAACCGATTTGTTGATGCTTCCGGCCATCAGGTGCTGCTGCATGGTCTCAATGTACTGAACCGTCTGCGGCCCCACCTGTACCCTGATCTGGACAAGGCCCTGCCCTGGTTCAAGGCTTCCGGATTCAATCTGATCCGATTCGGCATCTTCTGGGACGCCGCGGAACCTGCGCCCGGTAAGATCGACTTTACTTATCTGGATGAGATCAAACGACTGGTGTGCGCGGCTGAGGCTCAGGACATTTACGTGATCCTGGACATGCATCAGGATCTGTTTGTTCAAAGGTATGGCGATGGAGCGCCGGACTGGGCCTGCCTGGATGAAGGTGCCTATCATCCGGACAACTGCAATCTGTGGTATGAAGCTTATCTGAGCAGCGAAGCGATCATCAATGCGGCGGATCACTTCTGGGCCAACACCCCTGCTGAAGACGGCATCGGACTGCTGGATCATTACGCTGCCATGTGGAAAGAGATCGCTCGTGTCTTCGACGATTGTGACAATGTGATCGGCCTGGAGCCTATGAACGAACCTTTCATGGGCAGCCTGGCCCGCGCATCCTTCGGCGCCGCGACCATGCAGATGATGGCCAAGATCCCGACCTTCGACCTGACCCATCCGGAAACCATCGACCCTGCGGCGCAGGCGGAGTTCATGGATCTGGTCAGTACCCGCTTTCTGGATTGGGACCGCACCGTTCTGATGGACTTCTATCGCCGCATCCGCTGCGCTGTCCGCGAAGTCACCGACAAGCCCATCGTGACCGGCGGCAATATTTATTGCAGCACCGATATCCCCACCGGTTTGGAGCTGCTGGAAGATGGTCTGCAGATCTACGCACCGCACGGATATGATTCCGTCGTGGATTCCGACCGGTATGATGCCTACAGCAAAGATAACGTCGCCAGGCTTTATGCACGCAAACGTGTGGATGCAGACCGTCTCGGTCTTCCGACGATCGTCGGTGAATGGGGTGCTTTCCCGTCCCGTGATTTCACCAATGACCTGATCCGGTTCATGAACGACATTCTGGAAAAGAACCTGTGGGGCGATGCCTATTGCGAATACCACGCCGGCATGGACCAGGACGCGAACTTCACGGCGCTGCGCAAGGCGTATCCCATGGAGATCAGCGGACAGCTTCTGTCCTATCATTATGATGCGTCCGCTTCCACTTTGGATCTGACCTACGATGCCAAACCGGGCGAGAGCAAGGTCTATCTTCCGTTCATTCCTGCCGCTTCCTTTAGTATTGAAAAATTGAGTGATTCCAGCTGCTTGTGTCTGCTGCCCTCCGCGGAAGGCCGTGTCAGTATTACGATTCGATAAGGAGAAGTCTATGATCGCGATCCGTTTACGTACTGAATACCTGAAAGATCCGATAGGGATCGATATCCAGCTGCCCCGTCTGATGTGGAACTGTGCCGATGGTGTTACACAGACCGCCTACCGCATCGTGACCGAAGCCTGGGACAGCGGCAAGGTGGAATCCTCCACCATGCAGGCTGTCTATCCACTGGCGCTCTCCTCTCGCGAGATCGTCCACTGGAAAGTCATGCTTTGGGATGAAAACGATGTGCCTGGAAAATGGTCTGAACAGGCCGTTTTCGAGATGGGCCTTCTCCAGCCGGAGGACTGGCACGCCCGCTGGATCAGCGGCGATTATACCGTAGATCCAAAGAAGCGTTACCCCGTGGATTGCTTCCGCCGCACATTCACTGTCGATGAGATCAGCAAAGCCCGTCTCTATATCACGTCCTGCGGCACTTACGAAGCGCACATCAATGGCCAGCGCGTGGGGGATCTTGTTCTGACGCCAGGTCATACCGATTACCGCCTGCGGGTCCAGTATCAGACCTACGACGTGACCTCCCTGCTGCAAGCCGGCGAAAACGAGATCACCGTGCAGGTGGCCGACGGCTGGTACCGTGGCAGTCTTGGTGCCTGGGGCCTGACCAATCAATATGGTACAGAGACCAAACTCATCGCGCAGTTGGAAATGACCGACGTGCACGGCCGTACCGCACGTCTTTCCACCGGCCCTTCCTGGGATTGGTCCAATGACGGCCCCGTCCGCTTCGCCGATAACAAGGATGGCGAGATCGTGGACGCCAATCTGCAGCCTTCCTATGAGGGTAAAGCTAAAGCAACGTCATATCCTGTCATCCCGACGGCATCCAACAATGTGCCGGTAAAGGAACATGAGCGTTTCACACCGGCTTTGATCACCGCTCCTTCCGGAGCCAAGGTCCTGGATTTCGGCCAGAACATCACCGGATATATCGAATTTACCATTTTCGCCCATGCCGGAGACCGGCTGCTGCTGCGCTGCGGTGAGATGCTGGATAAGGAAGGCGAGTTCACCCAGAACAATATCCAGGTGTCTCGCAAAGATAAAACGACCCCCTTGCAGCAGATCGAATATATCTGCAAAGAGGGCGAGAACCACTATAAAACAACTTTTGCCGTCTTTGGTTTCCAGTATGTGCTGGTCGAGGGCGATCCCGGCTGGGCACCGGAGGATTTCACTTCCATCGCCGTTTACTCCGACCTGGAACAGACCGGTTTCTTTGAAAGCTCCAACGAACTGTTGAACCGCTTCTTCCATGCCACGGTGTGGTCTGCCAAAGGCAATCATTTAGACATCCCTACCGACTGCCCGACCCGTGAGCGGCACGGTTGGACAGGCGACGCGCAGATCTTCTTTGAGACCGCTGCCTATCTGTTCGACTTCGCTGCTTTTTCTGAGAAATATCTGCACGATATCTATGACTGGCAGAAAAAGGATGGAAAACTGCCGCAGATCGCCCCATACGGCGGCGTCGATTTCTACATGAACGTCATGAACGGCAGTGTCGGTTGGTCCGACATCGGGATCCTGCTGCCCTATCGCTTCTGGAAGATCTATGGCGATCAGCGCCTCCTCCTGCAGTATTATGACCGCATGGTCAAATACGCGGATTTCATGATCTCCCGCTGCGGCAGTTGGGGCGGACCCTTCGCTAAACGTTTGACCGGCATGCCCGCCCATCTGAAGAAATATGTCGTCAATAAGGGGCAAAGCTATGGGGAGTGGCTGGAACCGGCCGACGTCTTTGTATATGATTGGAAAGATATCGCCGCACCGCACCCGGAAGTCTCCACGGCGTACACCGCTTATGTCCTGGGTCTGATGGCAGAGATCAGCGAACAGACCGGTCATGCGGCAGATGCAGAACGCTTCCGCACCTACAGTGAAGGCTGCCGTGCCGCTTATCAAGCTCTCGTCAAGGATGCTCTGGATACCGATCGCCAGGCACTGTTGGTCCGGCCTCTGTATATGGATCTGCTGGATGAGGATCAGACCGCCTATGCGAAAGAGCGCCTGATCCAGGCTTTGGAACACTATGGCTGGCGGTTGGGCACAGGATTCCTTTCCACCCCACTGATCCTGGACGTGCTGGCAGACATCGATATCGAAGCTGCCTATCGTTTGCTGGAAAATGAGGAGATGCCCGGTTGGCTGTTCATGCCGAAGATGGGGGCTACGACCGTTTGGGAAAGCTGGGAAGGTACACAAGCCCAGGGCGGTGTCGCTTCTTTGAACCACTATTCCAAAGGCGCCGTCTGCACCTGGCTCTTCACGACCATGTGCGGCATCCGGGTCGATGGCGAGAACCACTTCACCATCGCACCGCAGCCCGGCGGACATTTCACCTATGCCAAAGCCTGCTACAATAGTGTATATGGACAGGTGGAAAGCGGATGGACCAGCGAAGGACGGTTTACCATCAGCATTCCTGCAGGATGCGGTGCCACGGTACTGCTTCCCGGAAAAGAACCTGTGGAACTGACCGCAGGCAGATACGAATTCTAGACGACAAAAAAAGAAGTGCTCAGATCGCCTCATTGGCTGTCTGAGCACTTTTTTCAGATCTTCTTCTTTGCCTCTTCCAACGCCGCGATCACTTGATCGCAAAACGCATCGAACTCAGGGTCTTCCCTCTGGTATTCCGGATGGGACAGGATATTGTCGATCGAGATCCGGGCACCCCGGTGGAACGGGATCGTCGTGCGCATATCCGGTGCCACCCGCTTGATCTTACTGTTATCGAACACGACGGAGACCGCCTTGTCCCCGATCAGACCGCCCTCGAAATCATAACCATATTTCGGGCCGACGTCCGCCAGGAAGTGCGCAGAAACATAATAGGGCTTCAGTTCCACACCCAGCGCATCCGCTATCGTCTGGTAGATCTGATTCCAGGACAGGACCTCGTCCCCCGTGATCTGGAACGCTTCTCCGATCGCATGGCGGTTGCCCATCAAACCGATGAATCCGATCGCGAAATCCTGGTTGGAAGTGACCGTCCACAGGGACGTCCCATCTCCATGGATGAGGACCGGCTTGCCCTCCATCATGCGCTTTAATGTCTGCCAAGGACCGCGCTTACCTTCCACACCCAACGGAAGATTGCGCTCATCATAGGTATGGCTCGGCCGCACGATGGTGATCGGGAAACCGTTCTCACGATACTGCTTCATCAAGAACTCCTCGCAGGCGATCTTATTGCGGGAGTACAGCCAATGGGGGTTGGCCAGCGTCGTTCCTTCCGTGATCTTGAAATCCGCGGACGGTTTGTGATAGGCGGAAGCCGAACTGATGTAGATGTACTGCTTCGTCTTACCCTGGAACAAGCGGAAGTCCCGCTCTACATCTTCTACGGTGAAACCGATGAACTCGCAGACGGTGTCGAACGTCATGCCTTCCAGTTGTTTCGCGGCTTCCTCTTCATTTCTGATATCGGCTGTGATCTGATGCACGGTCTCCAATCCGGGAATGACACGGTTGCCCCGGTTCAGCATCCAGACTTCCCAGAACGGATCCTGCGCAAGCTTCTTTACGATGGCCGTACTGATCTGGCCGGTGCCTCCGATAAACAATGCTTTCATAAATACTGCCTCCTCCAGTGTAGGATACTTGCAGTATACACCGAAGGAGGCCATATGAAAATGTAATTATCTTAATTCTTCGATCAATTCCTTGTAGGATCTTCCTTTTCCGAACAAGGCACTGGTGCCAAGGACGAAACCATCCGCACCGATCCCGGACAGATCCCGGATGACTGCCGGAGAGCAGGCACCGTCGATCATCAGCTTGAAGCCGAACCGTTCTTTCAGCGCTGCCAGCTTCTGCACCTTATCCCGCGTAAAGGAAATGAACTTCTGACCGGCAAAGCCCGGATTGACGGTCATCACCATCACGTAGTCGCAGAGGTTGAGCATCTCCATGACCTGGGCGACAGGCGTGTCCGGATTGATTGCAAGGCCTGCTTTCGCGCCGCGGTCCCGGATGTGCTGCAGGGTACGCACCACATAGCGTTCACTTTCCGGGTGGATATATACGATATCCGCACCGGCGTCGATGAACCAATCCACCTTGTTCGCCGGATCTTCGATCATCAAGTGACAGTCGATCGGCTTCTCCGTGCACTGGCGGATGGCCTTCACGTCCATGACACCCATGGTGAAATTCGGCACGAAGGTGCCATCCATGATATCACAATGGAAGATATCCACACCGGCCTGATCCAGCGCCTGCACTTCATCAGCCAGATGGCGGAAATCCGCGCACATCAGGCTGGGACACAGCAGCCGGCTCACTTCGCCGCCTCCAGCTCCTGCGTATCCTGGATCTCCATGATCATGTCGACCCGGCGCTGGTGACGGCCGCCCTCGAATTCAGCGTTCAGCCATTCTTCCACGATCATTTTGGCCAGCTCTACCCCAACGACACGGGCGCCAAAGGCGATGATGTTGGAGTTGTTATGCATCTTGCTGAGCTTTGCGGAATAGGGTTCCGAGCAGACGCAGCAACGTACGCCGTCCACTTTATTCGCAGCAAGGGAGATGCCTACACCGGTTCCGCAGATCAGTACGCCGCCATCCACCTCACCGGAGGCGACCAGTTTGCCGACCTTATATCCGGAGATCGGATAATCAAACCTTCCGGGCACGTCCGTGCCGACGTTGATGACTTCAATGCCCTTTGCTTCCAGGAACGCCTGGATCTCTTTCTTCATTTCGATCGCTACATGATCATTTCCGATGGCCAGTTTCATTGCTCTTTCTCCTTTTTCATTTTCTGATAGAAACACATCGCACCGATCAGGTTCGCGTCATTCTTGTACGCGCAAACCAGCAGATCCGGCTTCACGATATTACCGTACTTCAATCCCATATTGGTTTCCCAGGCCTTATCCATCTGACTGCGGATTTCCTCGATGAGACGCGGCTGCGCGCTGACACCGCCGCCGATGGCGATCGCTTCGGTATCCAGCATGACCTGCAAGTCGATTATAAACTGTACGATCGCTTTTGTAAACTTCTTGAACCGATATATCGCAAGCGGTCGTTTCGCTTCCACTTTCTGGAAGAATCTGACACCGTCGATCCCCATGGGCTCCTTCTGTTTGCGGACTTTGTTGTTCCACTTCCTAAGGAGGCTGTCCACCATAAACTTACGCATGAATGTCTTCAGCACTGTGGACTGCAGCGTGGCTAAGGACGCACGGAAATGCGCACCGTGATACACTTCATGATCCTGCAGGACCGCACAGCCGAGGCCGCTGCCTAAGATCAAAGCCACACTGTTCTGGTAGGGTTTCAGCACACCATACTGTGCTTCCGCAAGTCCGGCGCAGATGGCATCTTTTTCGACCCATACTGTTGTTTTGAGTTGGGCTTCCAGTTCTTCTTTTAAGTTGACCATGCTCATGTACGCATAGGAACCCGGGCAATAGATCAAACCAGTGGAAGGATCCAGCTCGCCGCAGTAACTGATGGCGATCCCATCGACTTCCGACTGATGCTTCCGATATACCTTTTCTATCGCAGCCAGAAACTGTTTCTTATCCCGAAACGTATTCTGCACTTTCTCTCTCTTCAGGATCTCCAGTTCTTCCGTCATGACGGCGCATTTGAAGGAGGATCCTCCGATATCGATAACTAATATACTCACAGCTCTTCTCCATTGGATTCGCAAACCTTTTTGTACCAGTAGAAGGAATCCTTTTTATAGCGTTTGAATGTTCCGTTGCCCTGGTCGTCCATATCGACGTAGATGAAACCATAGCGCTTGGAGATCTCGCCGGTGGACGCCGCGATCAGATCCAGGCCGCCCCAGGTCGTGTAGCCGAACAAGCCGACGCCCTCTTCGACCGCTTCCTTCATGCACTGGATGTGCGCGCGCAGATACTCGATCCGGTATGGGTCATGGATGGATCCGTCTGCTTCCAGGACGTCCTCCGCGCCGAGACCGTTCTCTACATCGAACAAAGGCACATTGTACCGATCGTAGATCGTGTGCAGGAAATACTTGAAGCCGATGGGATCCTTGGCCCAGCCCCAGTCAGAATACTCCAGATAGGGATTCTGTGCGCCGGAGAACACATTGCCGCCGGCTTTTTTCGCGTCTTCATGTGTCGTGATAACAGCGGACATATAGTAGGAGAAAGCCAGGAAGTCGGACTTGCCTTCCATCAGATCCTTTGCATCCTCCTCCCTGATCTCCAGCACAACGCCGTCTTCCCGGCGGATCGAAGCCGCGTAACTCGGATAGGCGCCGCGGATCATCGTGTCCGCACTGTAGCAGAAATTCTTCTGGAAACCACGGTAGTTCGCCATGACATCCTTCGGATCCGGCGTCAGCGGATAGGAGCAGAGGCCGCAGATCATGCAGCCGACCTTCAGCTGCGGATCGATCTCATGCGCCACTTTGACGGCGCGGGCTGCTGCTACCATCTGGTTATGCAGCTTCAGATAGTTGACCTGCTTCTGCTCCGGGCTCATGAACCCACCCATGAGCATCAGGATGTTGATCTCGTTGAAGGTCAGCCACTTGTTGACCAGGTCCTTATACTCCGTGAAGCAGACCCGGGCGAATTCCACGAACTGACGGATCATTTCGCGATTGGTCCAGTCCCCATAGGTTTCCTGGAAGTAGACCGGCTCGTCATACTTATACAGTGTGATGACCGGATCGATCCCATACTTGCGGCATTCCTGGAATACGCTGCGATAAAACTCGACGCCTTCCTGATTGACGCCGCCTTCGATGCCATAGGGATAGATCCTGGCCCAGGAGATGGACGTATTGAACGTAGTGAAACCCATCTCGGCCATCAAAGCGATGTCTTCTTTATAATGATGATAGAAATCCGAAGCCTCATGGTTGGTATAATGCAGATCATCAAACAGTTGATATTTAGCCCCTTTGGGAAGGCCAGACTCATCGGCCGGGATCGTGAATTTAGAAGCGCGGTTCCCCTCCGCGTCCAGATAGTACAGTTTGCGCATCGCCTTGTGAGTGACTGCGGCGACCGCGTAGTCCAGTTCTACCGGGCTCTTTCCGCCTTCATTCCAGCCGCCTTCCGCCTGCGCCGCGCTGATGGATGTCCCCCACAAAAACCCTTTCGGAAAACTCATCTCGCCTGTCTCCTTTTCTTTATGATACCATAAGTATATCACATTTGTTGCGCAACATCCAAATAGTTGCGCAACATTTTTCGCTATTTTATGCAACATGTTGCGTTTCGTCCCGCTTTGTTATATAATAGAAGCAAGACTACAAACAGAAAGGTCCGCATATGTCCGAACATAAGAAATCATTTCGGGAGATCGCGCGCATCTGCGAAGTC
>JAFVHC010000279.1 GCA_017474705.1 Bacillota bacterium | reverse complement strand
TTAAGCGTTACATGGTATTATGCTAAATATGGTTTTTGATAATTGTCCGCCGAAAGGAGACTGTTGTATGAAATTCGATTTCACAACGATCATGGATCGAAAAGGCAAGGACGCACTGGCGGTGGATGCGCTCAGCGACCATTCATCACCGCGCGCCCCAAAGGAAGGCTTTGATGTCATTCCCATGTGGGTCGCCGATATGAATTTTGCCACAGCGCCATCCATTGTGGAAAGCATGCGTTCACGTCTGGACCATCCATTGTTCGGGTATTTCATACCGCGTCCGGAATTCTATGATGCCCTTATCTCTTGGCAGGAGAAGAGAAATGGTGTCATTGGACTGGAGCAGAAGCATATCAGCTTCATCGATGGTGTGCTGGGCGGTGTGATGGCAGCGGTCAATGCTGTGGCAAGTTCCGGTGATCCGATCCTTTTGCACAGCCCGACGTACGTCGGCTTCACCGGTGTTTTGGAGCACAGTGGATTTAAGATCGTCCACAGCCCCCTGACACCAGATGAAAATGGTATCTGGCGCATGGATTTTGACGATATGGAGGAGAAGATCGTCAAAAATAATATCCACGCGGCCATTTTCTGTTCGCCGCATAATCCTTGCGGACGTGTCTGGGAACAATGGGAGATCGAAAAAGCAATGGAGGTCTTTCGGAAGCACGACGTTTACGTCATTTCCGACGAGATCTGGTCCGATATCATTCGTCCGGGATATCGGCATATTCCTACGCAGTCAGTTTCAGAAGACGCGTCACAGCGTACGGTCGCTATGTACGCGCCTACAAAAACCTTTAATCTTGCGGGTATCCCCGGAAGCTATTCTGTCATTTACAATGACTTCCTGCGAGCCCGTGTAAACAAGATCGTCAACATGACGCATCTGAATTCCATGCATCTGATGTCCATGTATGCCATGATCGGCGGTTTTTCTGAAGAGGGAGCAGCCTGGGTCGATGAATTATGTCAGGTCATAGCGGGCAACACCGACTATGCTGTCGACTTTATCGAAAGTCATTGGCCGGGTATCAAAGTAATGAAACCGCAGGGCACGTATATGATGTACATCGATGCAACAGAGTGGTGTAATGCACATGGCGTAACATTGGACGAGGTGCTCGGACGCGCCTGGGACGTTGGAGTCGCCATGCAGGACGGACGTCCGTTCCATGGGCCGTGTCATATCCGCATGAACCTGGCACTGCCGCTTTCCAGAGTGCAGGAGGCTTTTGACCGGCTGAAAACGTACGTATTTATCTGAGGGGATCTTTTAAAGAAAGGAACATGTAACAATGAGTGAAGCAGCTTTGTACGAAGCACTAAAGATCGACAAACAGCTTTGTTTTCCGTTATATGCTGCGTCCAGAAGCGTGATCAAATTATACACGCCTTTATTGGAAGAACTGGACCTGACGTATACCCAGTATATAACGCTTTTAGTGCTTTGGGAGAAAAAAGAATTGAACGTCAAACAGCTGGGTCAAAGCCTGTACCTGGATTCAGGCACCTTAACGCCCCTGCTGAAGAAACTTGAGAAAAAAGGCCTGATCGAACGACACAGATCACGGGAAGATGAAAGAAACCTGATCGTAACCATCACAGAGAGGGGAGAAGCTCTGAAAAAGGATGCGGCCAGGATCCCGGGGATCTTAAATGCCAACGCAAAACTGTCACAGGATGAATCACAGGTCCTGTATGGGCTGCTTTACAAGTTGTTGGAAAAAGAAGAAGATTGATGATGTTCAGCCTCGCCTTTTCAGGCGGGGCTGATCATATATTTGATGCATCGATGAACTCGTAGGAGGGTATATGAAGTTTATCCATATTTCAGATCTGCATTTAGGCAAGCGCCTGCATGGTTTCTCTTTGATCGAGGATCAGAAATGGATCATGGAACAGATCCTGGAGATCGTCCGCACGGAGCGGCCGGAAGCGGTCCTGATCGCAGGTGACGTGTACGACAGGAGTCAGCCTTCGATCGAAGCAGTGCGGCTTTTGGATCAGTTCCTGGTAGCGCTGAGCGCCACGGGGACAACAGTCTGCATGATCAGCGGCAACCACGATGCGCCGGAGCGAGTCTCTTTCGGGGCTTCGTTGATGGAAAAAGATCATGTATTCATCGCACCGGTCTATGATGGAACAGTGCGGTCCGTGGTGTTCCGGGATGCCTGGGGCACGGTGCGTGTCCATCTGCTGCCATTTGTCAAAGCCGTGCAGGTTCGCGCATGTTTCCCCGAGGAAGCCGCCGATACCATCACGGAAGCCTTGACGACACAGATCGATCATATGGATCTGGATCCGGAAGAACGTCATGTGCTGATCGCGCATCAATTCGTGACCGGCGCTTTCGTGTCGGATTCCGAGGATATCCGCGTCGGAGGCGAAGATCCTGTATCAGCAGATGTCTTTCGACCCTTTGCGTATACCGCATTAGGTCATATCCATCGCCCGCAGAACATGGGCAGCGACCGTGTGCGGTATTGCGGGACCCCGTTGAAGTATTCCATTTCCGAAAAAGATCAGCTCAAGTCTGTAACGCGTGTCATTCTGGAAGAGCCGGGCAATGTTAAGGTGGATACGATCCCGCTCACGTCCCTGCGAGATGTGCGTGAGATCCGGGGGACATACAATGAACTTACGTCGCTGTCCTTCTACCGGGACAAGAAGACGGATGACCTGCTGTATGTGGTCCTGACAGATGAAAACGACGTACCTGACGCACTGGCAAGACTGCGCACCATCTATCCGAACATCATCCAGTTGGAATATGACAATACACGCACCCGCAGCCAGGGTACTTTGTCCGAGATCCGATCGATCGAGAACAAAACACCGCTGGAATTGTTCGAAACATTGTATGAACAGCAAAATGGACAGCCCATGAGCGAAGAGCAGCGGTCCATCGCTGATGACTTGATGCGGCAGATCTGGAAGGAGCAGGCATGAGACCTTTGGAATTGACGATGTCGGCCTTCGGCCCATATGCAGGCCAGGTCCATCTGGACCTGTCAAAGCTGGGAACGCAGGGCCTTTATGTGATCACAGGAGATACCGGGGCCGGTAAGACTACATTATTCGACGCCATCACGTTCGCATTGTACGGTGAAGCGAGCGGTGCCCAGCGGGATGCATCCATGCTTCGTTCCCGGTATGCGGATCCGGAGACGCCTACACAGGTCATTTTGAAGTTTTCATACGGTGACCAGATCTATCAGGTGACTCGAAACCCGGAGTATGAACGAGCCAAAAAAAACGGGATCGGTACGACCACGGAAAAAGCGGCGGCAAGTCTTGAACTGCCCGATGGCAGTCAGATCATCAAGCGGGCTGAAGTCGATGAAAAACTGCGGGAGATCATAGGATTGAGCCGTCAGCAATTCGCACAGATCGCCATGATCGCGCAGGGAGACTTCCTGAAACTGCTGCTGGCAGATACAAGAGCCAGACAGCAGATCTTCCGCGACATCTTCAAGACTGGATATTATCAGGTGTTCCAGGAACGCCTGAAGGATAGATATATGGTTCTGAACCGCGAACATGCAGATCTGAAGACCCGCATGCAGCAGGAACTGGAACAGATCCGCTGGCCGGAAGAAGATGCGGATCCGCGTGTGGAAGCGGCACGATCCGGCGGTATGCCGATAATGGAAGTGCTGGAGCATCTGGACGAAGGGATCAAACGGTTCACGCTCGAAGAAGAGCAGTGGAAGGACACTGTCACTCGATGGATCAGAGTGCGGGAAGAAGTCGCACAGCGGCTGCAGAAAGCATCGGATCGGGAGGCACTGGAAAAGAAGCATCAGGAGCTGAAGATCGAAGCAGAAAAGACGCTTCAGAAAGCAAGGGAAGCGGCTGTGGCTTCGGAAGAAGTCGCAGGTCAACTGCCGCAGATCGACGTATGGACACAGCAGTCCGCTGCCATCGAGGCAAGAAAGGCAGAATACCGGGAAGAGGACGAACTCAAAGACCGGGTCGCCGATTTGAAGTACAAACGCGATGTTTCTGAGGAAAACATCCGGCGGATGGGTAGTAAAATAGATACGATCAACGCAGAGGTCGAGCAGGCGAAGAAGGAACTTGCCGAATTGGGACAGGTGGAAGAACAACTGACGGCAGCGACGCATGATCTGAAAGAGCTTACCGCCGTCAGCAAAGAGCTGGATGCTTTGCTGGAAGAGCGGAGAGAATATAATAAGGCAGTCCGTAGATACCAGTCCGCTTATGACGAGGCCTTGAAGCAGAGAAATGATTCCGACTGGATGCGCCGGGCCTTTAATGATCAGCAAGCCGGCATCATCGCGGAAACGCTGCAGGATGGCATGCCCTGCCCGGTCTGTGGATCGACGGAGCATCCACATAAAGCGCATAAGGATATCAGCGCACCTACACAGGCGGAAGTCGAGACGGCGGAAGAGAAGACCAGGCAATTGATGGAGACCGCCAATCGCCGCAGCACAGAAGCGGCTTCGCGTAAAGGCGCGATGGACAGCCGGGAGCAGCAGCTTCGGGAACGTATGCCGGTACAGCTGCGGGAACTGGATGATGAGGAAAAAAGATATAGGATCGAAGCGGATCTTGCGGAGCTTAAGCGTTCTGTGCAAATGCTGAGTGCACAGAAAGAGCGGAAGATGCGGTTGGAGAATATCGTGCCTGAAAAGGAGAAAGCCAAGGAAGAACTGCGCGCCAGGATGGAAGCGGAACGAGTCACCTGTGCACAGATCAAAGCAGGTTATGAGGCGGATCAGAAACGGCTCATGACCCTGCAGGAGCAGCTGCCTTTCGCATCACTGGCGGAAGCCGAAAAGGCGCAGAAAGAATTGATCAGGCAGATCGATGAGCTGAAAGGCCGCAGCGCGAGGCTCGAGGAAGAGCGACATAAACTGCAGACCGATCACAAGGCGGCGGATGCGGCTGTTCGTCAACTGGAACTGCAGCTTCAGGATACGCAGGCAGAGGACTGTCAGGAACTGGAAGAGGCGAGAAAGCAGGCAGTCCGGGCACAGGAGGAAGCGGCCGGAAATCAGAGCCGGCTCCATTCGATCCTGGAAGCGGACCAAGGGTCCCGAGAGCGGATCGCCCGGATCGAGGCGGAACTTTCCGTGCAGGAGGAGAAACTGGGACAGATGAAGACCCTTTCTGATACCGCATCCGGGACCTTGGCGGGCAAAGAACATATCATGCTGGAAACTTACATCCAGATGCACTATTTCGATCGCATCCTGGATCGCGCCAATGTCCACTTGATGCGGATGTCCGGCGGTCAATATGACTTGATCCGGCAGAAACGGCCTGCCACGCTCAGAGGGCAGAGCGGTCTGGAACTGGACGTGATCGACCATTACAATGGATCGACGCGCAGTGTCCGCACCTTGTCCGGCGGTGAGTCCTTCATAGCGTCCCTGTCCCTGGCGTTAGGCCTGTCCGAAGAGATCCAGGCGTCCGCCGGCGGTGTGCGGCTGGAGTCCATGTTCGTGGACGAGGGGTTCGGTACATTGGATGAAGAGACGCTGGATCAGGCTGTCAAAGCGTTGGAGAGCCTTACGGAGGGCCATCGGCTGATCGGTGTGATCTCTCACGTCCAGGCATTGCGTGAGCGTTTGGATCGTCAGATCGTCGTCCGCAAGGACCGAAATGGCGGCAGTCGGGCGGAAATCATGGTGTAAAACGGGATTTTGCCCCAAAAATCATGAAAAACCGCTGTATGAAGCGAAATTTCTGCTTGCCAAACGTGTTTGGAAGTGCTATACTATAGCACGGTTATGGTTTGATTCGAGAGAGTGGGGTTGCCCCACTCTTTCGTTATGTTATGATCCCTGAACAGAAGGAAACGAGGACATATTGAAAAAACAGGAAATGCTTGCAGAGGTCGAGGCGCTGGTGCGTCCCCTTGCCGAACAGAACGGATACGAACTGGTCGACATCGAATATGTAAAAGAAGGCAAAGAATGGTATCTGAGGATCTATGCCGATAAAGAAGGCGGCTTCTCGATCAACGACTGTGTCACGCTCAGTCGGGCGGTGGACCAGGTGCTGGAAGAAAAGGATCCTATCGAAAACGCGTATCATCTGGAAGTCAGTTCACCCGGACTGGACCGGCCTTTGAAAAAGGACAAGGATTTTGCCCGCAATATGAACAAACTCATCGAAGTGAAGTTCTATGCGCCAAAAGAAGAACTTGGCGGGGAGCGGGAGTGCACGGCACTGCTCACAGCATATGATGCAGATCTCAAAGAAATGACACTGGAACTGGAAAACGGGGTACGGATCACAACGGCCGTCAGAGATGCGGCGATGATCCGTCAGGCTGTCATTTTCTAAGATAGATAAACCGGAGGGAAATATCAAATGAACGAATTTATCCAGGCACTGGAACAGCTGCAGAAGGAAAAAGGCATCGATAAAGAGATCGTCTTTTCCGCCATTGAAACTTCGCTGAAATCCGCGTGCAGCAAGAATTTCGGAACATCCGCCAACGTCCGTGTCAACATGGACCGTGAAAATGGTACCGTCAAGGTCTATGCGGACAAGACGGTCGTGGAACACGTCATGGACCCGGCGCTGGAGATCTCTCAGGAAGACGCGATGAAGTATAATCCCAGCCTTCAGCTGGGTGACATTTGTGTCGTGGAGATCACGCCCCGCAATTTCGGCCGCATCGCCGCGCAGAACGCCAAGCAGGTGGTCGTGCAGAAGATCCGCGAAGCCGAGCGGGAGATCATCTACAACGAGTATAAAAGCAAAGAACGCGATATCGTCAGCGGCCTGATCCAGCATAAAGAGAAGAAAAACGTTTACGTCAACCTGGGCCGCATCGAAGCGCTTCTGACACAGCAGGAGCAGGTCCCGACCGAAAGCTACAAGATCAATCAGCGGCTTCGGGTCTACATCCTGGAGGTCAAGAATACACCTAAGGGACCGATCATGATCGCGTCCCGCACGCATCCGGATCTGGTCAAGCGTCTGTTCGAGCAGGAAGTGCCGGAGATCCACGATGGCATCGTGCAGATCAAGAGCATCGCCCGCGAGCCCGGTTCCCGCACGAAGATGGCGGTCTGGAGCCGCGACGCGCAGGTCGATCCGCTGGGCGCCTGCGTTGGTGAAGGCAGTGCCCGCGTCAATGCGATCACCAACGAACTGAATGGTGAGAAGGTCGACATCGTTCTTTGGAGCGATAAGATCGATCAGTTCATTGCCCAGGCATTGTCTCCGGCAAAGATCACCAGTGTGGATGTGGATGAAGAAGGCCTTACGGCCGAGGTCATCGTTCCGGACGATCAGCTGTCGCTGGCGATCGGCAAAGAAGGTCAGAACGCACGTCTGGCTGCCCGCCTCACCAGCTTCAAGATCGATATCAAGAGCGAGAGCCAGGCAGAAGAAGAGGCCCGGTACGAAGAAGAATACTACGGAGACGAAGAGATCGAGTACATCTACGAGGACGAACTGGAAAACTACGACGGCGAGTATGTGGAGGTCGTAGAAGAACAGTAAGCGGGAGTTTATATGAAGACCAGAAAGATCCCCATGCGCAAATGCATGGGCTGTCAGGAAATGAAGAACAAAAAGGAACTGATCCGCATCGTGCGGACACCCGAAGGCGAGATCGTGATCGACCGGACAGGCAAGAAATCAGGACGAGGTGCTTATATCTGCCCGCAGATGGAATGCCTGGAAAAAGCGATCCGGCATAAGTCGATCGAGCGTGCGTTGGAGACGGCCATCGAGGAGCCGGTCTATCAGACGCTGAGGGAGGAATTGTCCGGCAATGTCTGAACAGGAAAACAGCCGCAAAGTCCTTTCACTGCTGGGCCTGTGTCAGCGGGCTGGCAAGCTGAAAAGCGGAGAGCTGGCCTGTGAAACAGCGCTGGCTTCCGGTCAGGCGGTCCTGATGGTGCTCAGCCGGGACGCTGCACCGTGGACAGTCAAGAAGTTCACACAGAAATGTCATTATTATCAGATACCGGCGGCTGTCCTGCCCTGCACCTAAGAAGAGCTGGGCAAAGCGCTGGGAAAAGGGTATCGTTCATGCGCGGCGGTCTGCGAGGCAGGCTTCGCGAAGTCCATATCCGGCCTGACAGAAATACTGGATGTATAAGAAAAAGCGTTCGAAAGGTGGATTAACATAGTGCAGAAGATCAAAGTACATGAACTCGCAAAGGAACTGAACGTACCGAGCAAGGAGATCATGAAGCGGCTCGAAGAGATGGGCATCTTCGTGCCAAGTCATATGAGTGCGCTGCAGCCGGCCGAAGAGGATAAGATCCGTGTGGCTTTCGGCGGCAAGCCGGTGCATCAAAGGCCCGTAGTGAAAAAACGCGTCG
>JAFVHC010000278.1 GCA_017474705.1 Bacillota bacterium | reverse complement strand
AGACCTTATGAACGGGAAAAGAAAACTATTCGTTTTTTTACTGGATGCACTCTGTGCTTCCGATGTTGACTTTATCAGGACCCTGCCGCATATGGGACGGGTGATCCGCGAGGGGGCCCTGATCGAACACGTCGAGCCGATCTATCCCTCGTTTACCTATCCCTGCCATTGTGCGATCGTCACCGGAAACACCGTCAAAGGACACGGGATCCCGCATAACGAAAAACTGGAAGTTGAAAACAACCATGCGCCCTGGTATAACCAGCGCAGCGACATCAAATGCGATACGATCTTTGATTACGCCCGCCGCGCGGGGATGAAGACCTGCTCCATCAGCTGGCCGGTTTCCGGCGGCGCCGACATCGACTATAACATGCCGATGATCGTCCCGATGTGGTATAAGGGTTATGATCCGCTGCAGTACCTGGTGGGAAATGCCACACAGGAACTGCTGGACCGTTATTTCTGGAAGTACGGACGCTATATCAAAGGGGACGACCGCAGCCTGGATCTGTTTACCATGGCGCTTGCACCCGATATCATCCGGGATTACGGCCAGCCGGATCTGATGTACGTCAAGATGTGCGACCTCGACAGCAAGCGGCATAATTACGGCGTGCACGGACCGCAGATGGAAGAACAGCTGCGCAAGCATGATGAAGAATTTGCCGTTCTGGAAGAAAGTATCCGCCGTTACGGCGATTTTGAAAATACAAACTTTGTCATCCTCGGTGATCACGGCCATCAGGACATCAAGCATTACCTGAACATGAATCTGCTGCTCAAACAAAAGGGTCTGATCCGGGTGAATGAAAAGAATGAGCTGGTGGATTATGATGCTTACTGTTTTTCCACCTGTATGTCCGGCTGGATCAAGCTGAAGGATCCGGATGACAAAGCCATGTATCAGAAGGTTTATGACCTGCTTCTGGAGCTGCGGGATGATCCGGAATTCCCGATCGGCGTGGTGATGACCAAAGAAGAAGCGCTGGACGGCTACGGGCTGACCGGCCCCTTCGATTTTGTGATCGAAGGTTACGAAGAGGCGCCGACCGAATTTGAGGCAACGCTCAACGGGGAGGAACTGTTCAAGGTCCATATGGAGCCGGGCCGTTACTTCTCGGTGGCAAGCCACGGTCATCTGCCGGAACGAAATGAGACAACGACCTTCTTCGCCTGCGGGCCTTCCATCCGGAAGGGCGTGGTGATCCCGCGGACGAAGATGATCAATGAGGCGCCGACAATGGCGGCGATGGTTGGATTGAACATGGACCGCTGTGAAGGCCATGTACTCAATGAGATCCTCGCGGATCGCTGAGGAAGAAAGGTGTGTATCTATGGAAGTAAGACTTGAACATCTCACGAAGCATTTTGGAAAGACGGCAGCGGTTGAAGATTTCAATGCCGTGCTGGATTCCGGCGAACTGACCTGCCTTCTGGGACCGTCCGGATGCGGGAAGAGCACGATTTTGAACATGCTCTCAGGTATCATTCCGGTCACGAGCGGTAAGATCTGGTTCGATAACCGTGATGTGACCGATCTGGAACCGGCAGACCGCGGGATCGGTCTGGTATTCCAGAATTATGCGCTTTATCCGCATATGTCCGTCTTGGAGAACATCGCCTTCCCGCTGGAGATCAAAAATGTTGCCAAGGAAGAACGGAAGGAAAGAGCATTCCAGATGGCGAAACTGGTCCACGTGGACAATTACCTTGAGCGCAAACCGGGACAGCTTTCCGGCGGCCAGCAGCAGCGTGTCGCGATCGCCCGGGCGCTGATCAAACAGCCGGATCTGCTGCTCCTCGATGAACCGCTGAGCAACCTGGATGCCCGCCTCCGCATCGAGATGCGCGAAGAGATCCGCCGCATCCAGCTTGAGACCGGGGTCACCTCCGTCTTCGTCACCCATGACCAGGAAGAGGCTATGTCCATCTCCGATGCCATCATCCTGATGAAACTGGGTGTCAAACAACAGGAAGCCCAGCCGCAGGAACTGTATGACGAACCGGCCAACGAATTCGTCGCTGACTTCCTCGGTACACCGCCGATCAACAAGGTCTTCGGGACGATCGAAGACGGTGCGATCCGTATCGACAGCGGCCCGCTCTGCAAAATCAGCGGCATCGATAAATTACCGGAAGGGCACCGTGTCCACCTCTCCATCCGTGCGGAAAGCTTCCTTATCAACGGCGGGCAGTCGCTGATGGAAGGGGATGTGATCCGTATTTTTGTGATGGGCAAGGAGCAGCTGGCTTACCTGAAGATCGGTGATTTCGAAGTCCGTGCCTATATCGATTCCGACCAGGATCTGAAGGCCGGCGACAGAGTCAAGATCGGCCTGCGCAATAAGGGTGTCTTCGTGTTTGACGCGGAAACAGGAGAAAGACTCAGATGAATACGCTAAGAGAAAAGAACCGCCCATTATACCTGGCGTTTCAGAAGATCAAGCCGCTTCTGTATCTGGCGCCTTTTGCGGTCGGTGTGATCGTTTTCTCGCTCTATCCGATCGTCAATGTATTGCTGATGTCGTTCAAAAAGAACTATAAGTATCTGACCGGCGCTTATGATGGCTGGGGCCTTGACAACTATGCATATGTTATGCGCAGCCGCGACTTCCGGAATGCGATCGGCATCACTTTCAGATATGTGGTCGTAGCGATCCCGATCTCGATGTGCCTTTCGATCGTCATCGCTGTCCTGCTGAACAAGAACATCAAGCTGCGCGCATTCTTCCAGACGGCTTACTTCCTGCCGATGGTCACCTCCGTGACAGCGGTCGGGTTGACCTGGAAATACATGTTCAACTATAAGTTCGGTATCATCAACTGGCTGCTTGGGGTCTTCAAGATCCAGCCGGT
>JAFVHC010000277.1 GCA_017474705.1 Bacillota bacterium | reverse complement strand
TTCGTATCATCCGGGATCCCCGGGCCGTCATCGCTGACCGTCACGACGGTCTCTCCATCGATCTGTTCACTGCGGATCACGATCTGTGATCCCACCGGTGTATTCTTGATCGCATTGTTGATCAGGTTGATCAGCACCTGCATGATCAGCCTGGCGTCCATTTCGACCAGGAGGATGTCGTCGGTATTCTCCACTGTCACATGATGCTGGTCCACATTCCGGTCCACATGCCGCAGTGCTTCTTCGATGACATCGCTCATCACTTCCAAGGACAGATGGAGCTGCATCTGTCCGTTTTCGATCCGGGAGATCGAAAGCAGGTTCTCCACGAGATCGATCAGCCACTCGGAGTCGTCGTAAATATCAGAAAAGATCTGGCGCAGCGTCTCATCGTCCAGGTGCTGATAATGGGACAAGAGGTTGCTCGCATTACCGGAGATCGATGTCAGCGGGGTGCGGATATCGTGCGATATGGAGCGCAGCAGGTTCGAACGCAGCTGTTCGTTGCGCACCATGACGGAGGCCTGCTCCTTTTCCTCCGCATGCCGCAGATTCTCCAGCGTCAGCGCGCATTCACCCAGGATCGACATCACGATACTGTTTTCAAACGGTTCCAACGGCGTGCCGCCCGAGCGGATCGCGATCCTGCCATAACTGTAATCATTCAAGCGGATCGTATGGTACTGCACGGTCTTGTCCTTATCTTCGTTTTCCAGCGCCTCATGATCTCCCGGCGGATAGATGGTCACCTCGCGGTTGAGCAGCGTCGTGATCTGATGCGCAGTGATCTGCAGCACTTCTTCCGCCTTGCCCGCCTTCTGCAGCAGCTGGGTCGTATCCAGCAGCACCTTCGTGCGGAACGCTTCCCGTGCGGCCTGCCTTGCATTTCTTTTGATCCGGTTCGCCAGCGTACCCGTGATCAAAGACGATGTCAGCATGATGGCAAAGGTCACCGCGTATTCCGTTTCATATGTATGAAAACTGAACCTGGGCTCGATGAAGAACCAGTTGAACAGCAAGACGCTGGCCAGTGACCCTACGATGCTGTACAAGGGGCTGACCGTGAACATCGAGATCCCCAGAACGCCCAGGATGAAGACCGTGATGATATTGGACTCCGAAAAGCCGAACCGCGTAAAGACCAGTCCGATCGCCAAAGCCAGGATCAAGAGGGCTATCGTTTTGACCAGGTCTGTCAGCGTCGGCCGGATCTCTTCCGTGATCAGAGAATGCTCCGTCCGCGGTTTCAGGTCCGCAGAAGAATCCGGGATGATATAAACGTCTATGTCCGGGACGTTCTGAATGATCTGCTCCGTCAGCGGCTGCCTCCCCCAGAAGTGCCGCCGTTTCATGCCGCTTCTTCCGACCACGATCTTTGTCGTATTGGAAATGCGGGCATACTCCGCGATCTGCGCCGGTACGTCGTCTCCGACGATCGTCGTGATGGAAGCCCCGCTTTGCTCTGCATGGGAAAGATTCCTCTGCAGTCGTTGCTTGTCGTTTTCAGACAGAGAATCATAATCGGTCGGTTTGACGTACAATGCGGTCAAAGTAGCTTGAAACGCTTCCGCCATTTTGACCGCTTCCGTAACCACCTTAGGGTTCGAAGGCGAAGGGGATATACAAACTAGTATATGTTCACCGGCTTCGACAGTCCTGCTCATGGTCTTTCTTCCTTTACTGCTGATGATTTATACAGCATTATACCATCGAATGCAAGAGCATTCTACTGTCACTTTTGCGGCTCTGCTTCTTCCAGCAGATCATCATACGCGAACTGGCCTTTTTCCTTCAGTTCCTCATCTTCAGAAACGACCATCTTTTTTCCCTTGATCGGTTGATCGTCGCCATACGTGTCCCGGAAAACGGTCTTCATGAATCCTCTGAGATGATCCAGAAGAAAGTATCCGCAGACAAACATTGCAACTACAGCAATACCTAAAAACACAAAAACCATGATACTATTTCTTCCTCCCTGACTGACGACCATGATTACATATGGAAGCATTTCTGAATGGCCTTCTTTTCTCCCAGCACCATCATCGTCATACCATTGTCCAATACGGTCTCATGTGTGATGGACAGATCCATCTTTCCGTTTACTTTCAGCGCCATGATGTTGATCCCGTATTTCTTGCGGATATCGATCTTGCCGATGCTCTTGCCGGCCCATTCTGCCGGTACCGGGACCTCATAGATCGCGTGGTTTTCATCCAGTTTGATATAATCCAGCACGTGATTGGAGGCATAGCGGATGGCCGCCCATTCCGCGATATGCTTCTCAGGGTTCAGCACCTCGTCAGCACCATTGCGCAGCAGGAATTTTTCCTGCACGTCGCGTTCTGCCCGTGCGATGACCAGTTTTCCGCCCAGTTCCTTGAGCAATGATGTCGTTTCCAGCGAGCTTTGGAAGTCGCTGCCGATGGTCACGATGCACACGTCGTAATTGTTGATCCCCAAGGACCGCAGAAACGCTTCATTCGTACTGTCACCGATCTGTGCGTCCGTTACAAACGGCATAACGCTGTTGATGCGCTCTTCATTCCTGTCGACCGCCATGATCTGGTGTCCATGCGCGTGCAGCTGCATGGCCAGCAGCGAACCCAGTCGATTCAGTCCTATCAATAAAATAGATTTCATTTTCTCTTATCTCCTTTTACCCCACATGGATCTTTTCGATCGGATACTGTGAGAACTCCACCCCGTTGCTGTTGATGGCCGCGAACAAAAGCGTAAGACCGCCCACACGGCCGAAGAACATCAGCAGGATCAGTATGATATGCGATATCAGTCCCAGAGATGGTGTAAGCCCTAAGGACAAGCCCACCGTGCCGATGGCGGAGACCGTTTCGAACAAACAGGTGCCGATCGGAAGGTTTTCTATCGCACTGATGACACACGCGCTGGCGATGGCAAAGCACAGGTACAACGTCAGCAGCGCCGCAGCCGTCTTAACGATACTGTCCTCGATCCTGCGGCCGAACATCTTTACATTCTTTTTTCTGCGGATGATCCCGATGGTATTGGCCGCAAGCACCGCGATCGTCGTGGTCTTGATACCGCCTGCCGTAGAACCGGGAGAACCGCCGATCAGCATCAGGGCGATCATCACAGTCCGCCCTGTGCTCGTCATCGAAGACAGATCAGCAGTGTTGAACCCTGCCGTCCTCGGGGTCACTGCCTGGAAAAAAGCGAGCGAGAGACGCTCCTTCAGTGGATAGGCAGCAAAATCATGGAGGAAATACAGGACAGCAGGCAGAAGGATCAGAATAAAAGTCGTCGTGATGATGACTTTGCTCTGCATGCGGTATTTCTTGAAGTGCAGGCGGTTGTCCACCATGTCCCGCCACGTCATGAACCCGATGCCGCCGATGATGATCAACAGGCAGATCGGCACGACGATGCCCGCGTTGGCACTGAAAGCCGTCAAAGACGAATACTTTCCTGTCCGGCCGCCCATCACGTCAAATCCGGCATTACAAAACGCAGAGACCGAATGGAACACGGACATCCAGATGCCGGCAGTACCGTAGGCCTTACAAAACGTCGGCATCATCACTACGGCACCGAGTAGTTCGATCACGAAGACGACGTTGCAGATGAACCGCACCATCTTCACGATACCGCCGACCTGAGGTGCGGAAACGCTTTCCTGCAGCAGGCTTCGTTGGAACAAGGAGATCCTTTTTCCGGAGACCAGAGCGATAAACGCTGTCACGGTGACCAGGCCCAGACCGCCGATCTGGATCAGGATCAAAATGATGGTTTTGCCGAAAGCTGACCAATAGGTCGCCGTGTCATGTACGACCAGTCCCGTGACACAGACCGCGGAAGTCGATGTAAACCATGCTTCCTCCAACGATGTCCACTGCCCGCTTCTTGACGATATGGGCAGCATCAGCACCAGCGTCCCCAGTAGGATCAGGCCTCCGAAACCTGCTATGATGATCTGAAAAGATGATGGTTTTTTCTTAAATAAACCTTTGTTCATATGTTTCTTCCTATCTTTCGATATAGAGTCATAATAAAACAAATACCACAAAGATAGTGTTAAGACCTGTACCTCCAAAATTAAGACCGTATTAAAAAGGCCCTGCAGGGCCATTGCCTGCAGGGCTGGATCAAATATCTATGTAATGATCATACTTCGTAACTGACAAAAGCGAAGCGTTTGCTGTCCGGTGCCCAGGAGTTGACGTTGATCGAACCCTGACCGCCGAAGAAACTCAGGATGCGGTGCTGGTCGGAACCATCGGCATTCATCAGCCACAATTCGACCTGCATGTTCGGCAGATGCTCGTTGGGGGACAGATGGCCTTTATGATAAGCGATGTATACGACCTTCCGGTTATCCGGAGAAATATGCGGGAACCAATTGTTGCGATCATTGTCCGTCATCTGTGTCTGCTCGGAACCGTCCCGCTTCATGCGCCAGGCCTGCATCAGCCCGGAATTCGTGGAATGGTACCAGATGTACGCCCCATCCGGAGAATACTCGCAGCCATCGTTGAAACCGCCGTTCGTCAGGCGCACCTCTTCACCGCTGCCGTCCGCCGGGATCGCGTATACGTCCACCTCCATTTTTCCATCGATCATGCGGAAGCCGCAGTACAGCAGATCCTTGCCATCCGGCGACCAGCCGTGCAGAAAGCTGGGCGAATTCGGCGTGATCATCTTCGCCTCGCCTATCGCGAAGGGGATGGTGTAGACATAGGACGCGAATCCTTTTGCACCCGTCGGCGTATTGCTGACAGCCACCGCCGTCTCATCAGGCGCAAGCACGTGGTCGTTGTTGCACTGTACGCACTCGCCGGTATCGATCTCTCGCTCGGTGCCGTCCGCGATCTTGTAGGCATACAGACGGCCGTTGGAATTGTAGACCAGTTCATCGGTGGTATGCATCCAGTTTGGGGCTTCGATGACCTGGTTCGGATAAGCTTTCAGCACCTGGATCTCACCCGTTTCGATGTTCATGATGTTCAGATAGCTGGTGCCGGTGCGGCTCTGGCCGATCATGTTCAGGTTCATGCACACCTGTCCCATCGATTCGAACAGATCGCCCGGGAAGCTGTCCATATCGGCGATATGCGGGAAGCCGTTGGCTCTGGCAAATTCGAACGCGCCTTTGACATCGACCATGCCTTTGCCGATGATGGTCTGCTGTCCGTCCGCGTCGAAGTCCTTATAGTGCACAGCCGCGATACGCGTCTTGTTGCGCTTGAGCAGTTCCATGACGTTTTCGCCGCCCATATAGACCCAACCGATGTCCACTTGTGCGAAGACGCGATCCTGGCAGAGGTCCAGCAGATACTCGTACACTGTCTTGCCGTTCATTTTTTCCGCGATATCCGCCTGCTCGTTATGCAGCAGCAGTTTCGCGCCGACCGTGCTCAGTGCATCGGCTACGGTCAGATATTCCATCGATGCTTTCTGCAGAGAAAGCTTGCTCATATCCTGCGGGGTCTTGACCACGAAATACTTGATCCCGTAGGTCTTGGCCAGGCGCAGCATTTCATCCACACACGCATTCAAAGGGTTGCCGAAGAAATGTACGGATTCCACGTTCAGGCCCATCTCCCGGATCTTGGGCATGTACGCCTCGAAATCCTCCACAGGCCAGATGGCTTTGTCCATGTTGGGGATGCGGAAGGTGGCGACACAGGGCTCGACAGCGTCATAGCCCAGGCTTTTCAGTTTTGCCAGCGTTTCTTCCACGGGCAGGGGACTCTGGAAGCAGACTCCGAATAATTGTGCTGATAAGATCATACTATATACCTTTCTTTATGATTCTTGGGACGCTTTATATTCAAGTACCATCGGGGACATCTCGACGTCGACCCAGCGGCCTTCTTTGGCGCTCTTGAGGCATGCTTCCACGATACGGACCACATAATCGGCCTCGGTGAAGGTCGCATAATTGACATCATGGCCTTCACGAATGGTGCGGTAGAACTCACCGATCGTATTTTTCAAGGCATCCGCCCAACCAACGGAATGGCCGGAGTTGAGCTGCGCGTAGCGGACCGCGTCGCCGGAGACCATGTCCGGACCCGCAAAACGTACGCACCTGCGTGGTCGGTTTCTTGCGCCTCGGGATCACGGTCTGCATATCGCAGAATACTTTGGTGATCATATGTCCGGTGATGAACTGCACTGTATCGAACCAGTGGGAGCCGATGTCGGCGATGGTGCGGGATACGCCGCCCAGTTCGGGAACGACGCGCCAGTTGTAATCCGTGTCGTACATCATCCAGTCCTGCAGATAATGGCCGCGCACTGCATAGATCTCCCCCGCATTGCCCAGCAGATCGTTCACTTCACCATACAGACGCTCGTGCATCTCACGGACCATGGCGTTCTGCCGGTAATTGAAGTTGACACCGGCTTTCGTGCCTCTCGCGATGACCATCTGCGCCAGTTCTGTCGTTTCCTTACTGTCCATGCCGAGCGGTTTCTCGCAATATGCAAAAGCACCGCTCTCGATGACGTCCCTGGCGATCTGGAAATGGGTGTTGTTGGGCGTGCAGATGTGGACCACGTCCGGCTTCTCCTTCTCCAGCATTTCCTTGTAATCGGTATACCAGGTCGGGATACAGAGCTCCTCGGTCAGCTTACGGGCCGCTTCTGGATTACGCTCCGACAGCGCCACGACTTCCGTGCCGGGAATCCTTCGGATCGCCTCAATGTACTGCTTTATCGTGATGCCTCATGTCTGTACCTCCTTAGCCACGGGGATCGCCTACGGTGATCCCATCATGAGGCTCAGACATTTTCTTTATGCCTTATCGTGATGCCTCATGTCCTGTGAGCTGCCAGGCGTCGTCTTCATACTGCATCAGTTCGATACTGTTGCCGTCCGGATCCTCGATCCAGAACTGCCAGGCGTGTTCGATGCCCATGTTTGGTTCATTGATGATCTTGACATCCGACCTGGCCTTGAGTTCCTCGTAGGCTGCGCGGATATCCTCCACTTCCAGCGCCAGATGCAGATATCCGATGTGGTCGAACCGGGAAAGCGGCCAGTTGAAACGTTCCGTTGCCCCTTCCGGATAGAACAGTTCGATGTACTGGTGCGGTGCTACTTCCAGATAGGTGATCCAGATCTGTCCCAGATAGGGCTCCATGGCTTTATAGAAAGGGTCTCCTTCCTTTACACCCATGTGACCCAGCCATTCCTCGTACGAGATGGTGAATTTTTTCTTGAGCCCCAGGGCACCGCAGTAGAACGCCAGCGCCTTATCCCGATCCGAGACACGGTAGCTTGGATGGCCGATGTTCGTGATCTTCATGGTGGATCCTCCTTATTTAAATCGATTACTTGAGCCACCAGGCCTCATGCAGCACGCCGGGGTCGATGCTCTTCACGTCCTTGGATCCCGTGCGCACCATCAGTGCCTTCAGTTCCTTCGTCATTGTTTCGATGGTCTGGGCAACACCACTGGCTCCCTCCGTGTTGTACGGCGCCATGAACGGTTTGCCGATGCTGACCAGGTCCGCGCCGAGCGCCAGGACCTTGAACGCATCGAATCCGTCCTCGATGCCGCCGTCTGCGATGAGGATCAGGTCCTCTCCGACCGCTGCTCTGATGTCTTTGAGCAGGGCATAGGGCGGGATCGCCCATTTCATCAGGCTGTTATGATGGCTCAGAATGATACCCGCTGCGCCGATCTCCTTCGCCGTCAGCGCGTCCTGTACGCTCAGCGCGCCTTTGAAGAAGAAGGGCAGCTTGGTCGAAGCTACATATGCTTTCAGTTCGTCCAACGTCGGCAGCTTCATGGCGAAAGGACCGACCATGGAATCCTCATCGTCGTCGGAGTTGACGGAGTGCTCCACATCCATGCCGACGCCAAAGGCACCGTTCGCCTCCGCGAAACGGATGCGGCTCAGGATCGCTTCCTTATCCGCATAGGGCTTGATGATCTCGATCACGGACGCGCCGGTCGCAAGCACCTGTTCCATCTCCGGCTCTTCGCACATACCAACGGATGCCAGGGCGCCTGCAAGTTTCGCACCTTCCACATATCCGGCCAGCCCCGGCTTCAGATGACTGAGGGCCGCCGTCATGATCGGTGTTTCAAATTCTTTGCCCAAGATAGTGACTTTGCTGCTGGGATGCACAGCGCCAAGGATCCGGCCTTCCACCACCAGGCTGTCCAGGTATTTACGTGCGATTTGGATCGAATCAGCATTCTTGTTGTTGCTCATGATTGTACCCTCCATCTTATGTATTGATCATATTATACTTCATTCTCGGACCGTCGAATATCTGATTTGTTCAAAAAATGGCAAATTTGTTTTGTTTCTGCATTGACAAAGCTCCGTTTTGTGATAAAAATGAAGCAGAAGGAGGTTTTGTCCATGTCCCGTCCGGTCACAGAGCGCCAACTGCGCTATCAAGAATACGTCCAGCGTGAAGCCGGTATCCGCCATCAAAACACAGAAGAAGATCTGCGTCC
>JAFVHC010000276.1 GCA_017474705.1 Bacillota bacterium | reverse complement strand
GCATTCTATGAATACGCTTCCAAGATCGGCCTCTACGTTATGGACGAGGCAGATCTGGAGACCCATGGCTGCGGCGAAACGGGGGACCAGGGCTATATGTCCAAGGATCCGCTGTGGAAGCCGGCCTACATCGACCGGGTCGACCGGATGCTGAAAAGCAACAAGAATGAGACCTGCATCTTCATGTGGTCCATCGGCAACGAGTGCGGACGCGGCCCGAATCTGAAGGAATGCGCGGATTACATCTGGGCTTATGATCCTAATCATGAGATCAACCAGGCGCAGGACGGTTCGGATACGCCGGAGTACACGCACTTCCGCAAAGAGGGCTACATGCCCATGAAGCGGCTCGCCCGCTTCGATGAGAAGGGACTGCCGGTCCTGCTGGTGGAATTCGCGCACTGCATGGGCAACGGTCCCGGTTATCTGCAGCAATATTGGGAATATATCTTCACCCATGAACCTTATATCGGCGGTTTCATCTGGGAGTTCAAGAGCCACGGCTTTGAGAAGACCGATGAGAAAGGCCGCAGATACTATCTTTTCGGCGGGGATTTCGAGGATCCCTACCACTGGTCCAACTTCTCCATCGACGGCATCCTGCGGTCGGACGGTACGCCGAAGCCGGCACTGGATGAACTGAAGGAAGCGGTCGGACCGGTCCTGCTGCTGAACACGTTGAGCGATCCGATGACCATCGAGGACCTTAAGCCGGACGTGGATGCCTGGAACGCTGCGGGAGAGCTGCATATCCAGAACACGATGGATTTCACATCCCTCGACCATTATACCTTGTCATGGGAATTGGTACGTGAATATACTCCGGCGCAGAGCGGAGCCTTTACACTGCCGGCCATCGCGCCGCACGCGCAGGGGACGGTCAAGGTGCCATTCGACCGTACGGGCTTGAATGATGGAGCAGCCTGGTATCTGGATCTGGATATCCTGGAAGGCGATAAGGTCGTGGAATCCCGGCAGATCTGCCTGGCGAAGGCTTCGGAGAAAAAGCCTTCCTTCAAGAAAGAAAAGCTGGAAGTCCTGACATCCGGTCGGACGCTGACGCTGGAAGGCGAGCGCACGCTGATCACCTTCCATAATGGTCTGCTGCAGTGGCTGTCCATCGACGGGAAAGCGCTTATCGATCAGCCCATGGAGTTGTGCTTCGATCGTGCGCAGACCGACAACGACGGCATCACGGATCTGAACAAGTCCTCCGACTGGTTCAGCCGCCATGGCAGAAACTGGAAGACGGCGCAGCTGTCACAGTTCGAATTCCGCATGCAGAGCATGGTGGTGGACCCGAAGGATGATCATTTACTGGTCAGTGCGAAAGGCCGTGTCTGCCCGTACGCAATCTACGTCGGCTATGATATCGAGCTGAACTACCGTATCTATGAAGGCGGTGTGATCCAGGTCGAGGTCAACGGCTGGCCGTATGGCCAGATGCCTCAGGCATTGCCGCGCATCGGCGTGCGCTTGGCGCTTGACAAAGCGTTTGACAAAGCTGTATGGTACGGCCGCGGGCCGAAGCAGAATTATCCGGATATGCAACTGGCGGCACCGATGGGCCATTATGAGGCGGGTATCCAGGACCTGAACTTCCGCTTCGACGTACCGCAGGAGACCGGCAGTCACGAGAATACAGTGTTTGCCCGCATCCTTGCGGAAGAAGGAAGAGGTCTTGCGGTCAGTCAGTGCGGCGGCGGAGGTTTTGCCTTCTCTCTGCAGGATTTCACGCTTGCTGATTTGGACAAAGCCCGCCACATGAACGAGCTGGAAGAAGCGCCTTACAACTACCTCTATGTGGATTACCGTCAGCGGGGCTTGGGTTCCGCCTCGTGCGGACCGGACCCGGAACCGCAATATGAACTGAAGCCGCATGATTTCCGCTTCTGCTTCGTTCTGAGCCCGGACCAGGGGGATGAGGCAGCGCTGCGTTTGGCAAGACTGCATTTCCCGACACACACGGAAGCCCGTTCCGACAGATATACCTACGTGCCTCTCATGTCGCAGAGAGAAAACCTCGATTGTAAATAAGGATGAGAGCGCCTTATGAAATTCAGTTTCAGCACTTTGGGGTGCCCGCAGCATTCTTTTGATCAGATCATCGATCTGGTACGGCAGGTCGGCTATACCGGCGTCGAGATACGGATCTACAAGAACACCGAGGACCTGAGGACGCTTGGGGAATTCAAGCTGGAGAATCTGGACGCGGTGCGGCGGAAGTTTCAGTCCGCCGGCATCGAGATCACGTGCGTATCCAGCAGTGCCCGCTTTGCCTATCCGGGCCCCGGAGAATCTGAAAGAGCAGATGCAGTTGGCCGAGGATTATATGAAGATCGCCGCTGCGCTTGAGTGCCCTTACATCCGGGTGTTCGGCGGGCCTTATCCCGTCAATTTCACAGACAAGCCGAAAAGCGAACCCTTCATCGAAGCTTATCGTGCCCAGCTGCCGCCGGAGAAGACCCGCGGCCTGACCCGGGAAATGTGTGACGCGGGTTTGATGGACTGTTTGGGGAAGATCGGTGAGATCGGTCTGCGCTATGGCGTCATGCCGCTCATGGAAACGCACGATGATTTCTGCAGCGGCAAGGTGGTGCGCCGTTTGATCGATGGGTGCGGCAGCGATAATATAGGCATACTTTGGGACTGTCTGCATCCATTCCGCTACGGCCTGGACCTGCGGGAAACCTACGCGGCGGTCAAGGACAAGATCCATTATGTGCACATGAAAGATGCCAAGGATCTGACGCCCTGGGGCTTCACACCATGCCTTGTGGGCGAGGGACAGATGGATCTTCAGACGGCGGTCAGCATCCTCAAGGAAAACGATTATCAAGGGTATGTATGTTTTGAGTGGGAGAAGCAGTGGCATCCACAGATCGCCGATCCCGAAGTCGCCTGCCCTCAATTCATGCATAGCATACTTCAAAACTATTAAAGGAGCAGTGTCATGCGCAGAATGCCTTCGCGCCAAGTCCACCTGGACTTCCACACCGGCCCCATCGCGGGGATCGGCAGCCATTTTGACAAGAAACAGTTCCAGGAAGCGCTGAAGCTCGGCCACATCAACAGCATGACCGTCTTCGGTAAATGCCATCATGGCTATCATTATTTCCCCACCCAAGTGGGCACCCTGCATCCGGGACTGGAGCCCGGCAGGGATCTGGCCGGCGAGATGATGGACGCCTGCCACGAGATCGGTGTCTTCGCGCCTCTGTATCTGACCCTGGGCTGGTCCGCACTGGATGCGGAGCAGCATCCGGAATGGGTCGCCAGGGACAAGAACGGTGCCAAGATGGGGAACAATTTCGACTTTCTCGCGACGCCAGACACGCCCAAGCCTGAGTGCTCATGGGTGCACCTGTGCTCCGCCGGCGGCTACCGCGACTACCTGTACGCGATGACCCGCGAAGCCTGCGAACGCTATGAGCGCCTGGACGGTATCTTCTTCGATATCGTCTTCGTATACGACGTCTGCTATTGCGACGCCTGTGTCAAGGGTATGCGCGAGATGGGGCTGGACCCGGCCAACGAGGCTGACGCAAAGCAATATTACGCCATCCAGAAGAAGATCACACTGGAAGGGCTGAATGCGATCATCAAAGAGACGCATCCGGACGCCACGATCTTCTACAATTCCGGCGGCGCAGAGATGCACATGCCCCAATGGCACGACTATAACACGCACTTTGAAATGGAAGATCTGCCCACGGTCTGGGGCGGCTATGACAAACTGCCGATCCGCGCCCGATATTTCTCCCGTAAGGGAAAGGATTACCTGGGCATGACCGGAAAGTTCCACCGCGCCTGGGGCGAATTCGGCGGTTATAAAACGCCGGAAGCCTTGACCTATGAGTGCGCGGCCATGCTGGCCAGCGGCGCCCGTATCTCCACCGGTGATCAGATGCATCCCGATGGGCATATGGATCTGGAGACCTACAAGCACATCGGACAGGCCTACAGCTATGTGGAGCAGATCGAGGACTATTGCTTCGATACCACAGAAACGGCCCGCCTGGGCGTCATGGTCGGCACGAATCCGATGGCCAACGAGGCGGTCTCCAAGATCCTGCTGGACTGCCAGATCGACTTCGACATCGTGCACAGCCCTGAGGACCTGGATCGTTTCGACACCATCCTGCTGCCGGACAACTATCGCTTGGACGAAGCATTCGGCGCGGCATTCACGGCCTATGCCAAGAAGGGCGGCAAGATCCTGATGCTGGGCGGCAGCGGCCTGAAAGAAACGGAGGACACCTTCGCTTTCGACGTGCCTTTCACCTATGAAGGTCGGTCGGCCTATGATAAGGATTTCTTCAAGATCGCCGAAGATCCTGCGGAGAAGAGCGGGCAGGACAAAGACCATATCCCCACTTCGCCGATCCTCTGCTACAGTTCCGCCCATCAGATAAAAGCTGAAGGCACGGTCCTGGCGCAGATCGTAGATCCGTACTTCAGCCGGACCTACGGGCAGTACTGCTCCCATTACAATACGCCCTACAGCACCGAGGAGGAAGCGGTCTCCGCCTATCCCGCTGCGGTCCGATGCGGCAATATCATCTACGTGGCGCATGAGCTGACGACGTTGTACCGCACCTATGGCAATGTGTTCCACCGCCGCTATTTCAAGTGGCTGCTGACACAGCTGTACAAGAATGAAGCCGTCCATGTGGACATGCCGGCGCAGGGACGCATCCATTTCGTGAAGCGGGAGCAGGACAGCATGTACGTGCTGCATCTGCTGTACGCCACGCCGATCCAGCGCGGACAGGTGGCGGTCCTGGAGGATTTCCAGACCATCACCGACATCCCGGTCACCATCGACGTTCCGGAGACGATCCGCTCCATCAAACTCGTACCACAGCAGGAAGAGCTGCCGTTCACCGTGGAAGACGGCCTCGTCAGATTCACCCTGCCGAAACTGAAGATGCATCAGATGCTGGTGCTCGAATACTAAGGAGTCATTCACCTTGATTTTTGGAAGACACATCAATCGATACTACCTAAAGTATGGCTGGATGCTGCTGCTGGGACTGATCGCCCTGGCGGCAGTAGACTTCGCCCAGCTGAAGGTGCCGGAGTTCTACCGCATGGTCGTCAACGGTCTGAACACCGGCATGGGAGAACTGGGCGAAAAGACGGTCGCCTTCGACATGGATTATCTGCTGGATCAGGTCTGCAGACCGATGATCATTACGATCGTCATGATCGTCGCAGGACGTTTCGTCTGGCGTATGGGCTTCTTCGGAGCCGCTGTCTTTATGGAGCGCGACCTGCGTGACCGCATGTTCGATCACTGCAAGGATCTTTCGCAGCAGTATTATCAGGTCAATAAGTCGGCGGACTGATGAGCCTGTTCACCAACGACCTGGAGACCATCAAGGACTGCTTCGGCAGCGGCATCATGATGCTGTTCGACGCAGTGTTCCTGGGCGTTATGGCATTTGTGAAAATGTTCCGTATGGACTGGACGCTGACCTTGTTCTCCTTGATCCCCATGGGATTCCTTATGTTCTGCGCGATGCTCATGGGTAAGCGGATGAGCCAGAAATGGCGGGAACGCCAGGAAGCTTTCTCCTCCTTGTCCGATTTCTCGCAGGAATCCTTCTCCGGTATCGCGGTCGTCAAAGCGTTCGCCAAAGAGGCGAAGGAACTGCTGGCTTTCCGCAAACTGAACAAGTATAACGAGAAGGTCAACGTTTCGTTCGTCCGCATGTCCACCTTGATGCACATCATGGTCACCATGTTCGTGGAGTCCGTCATCTGCGTCATCCTGGGCTACGGTGGTTTCCTGGTCTACAAAGGCACCTTCAACGCCGGCCGTCTGATCGAGTTCATCGGCTACTTCACCGCCAGCGTCTGGCCGATCATGGCCGTCTCCATGCAGATCGAGATGTACGCCCGCGGCAAGGCCAGTCTGGGCCGTGTCAGCGAACTGCTGGATGCTTATATCGACGTGAAGGACGCGGAAGACGTCAAGGCACCTTCCAAGGATATTACCGGCGATATCGAGTTCCGGAACCTGAACTTCACTTTCCCGGGCTCTAAGGTGGAAGTGCTCCATGATGTATCCTTCCACATCAATACGGGTGAAAACGTCGGTCTGATCGGACGGACCGGCTCCGGCAAGACTACGATCGTGGACCTGCTGGCACGTACCTACAACGTGCCGGACGGCACGATCTTCGTGGACGGTATGGACGTCAATACGATCCCGATCCGCGAACTGCGCCGGCATATCGCCTATGTACCGCAGGACAACTTCCTGTTCTCCGAGACCATCGGCAGCAACATCGCTTTCGCATTCGATGATTCGGACGATACGGACGCGATCCAGCACGCGGCGGAGCTGGCCGGTGTCCATGACAATATCATGGAATTCACCGAGCAGTATGAAACGGTGCTGGGCGAGCGCGGCGTCACCGTATCCGGCGGACAGAAGCAGCGTATCTCCATCGCCCGTGCCCTGATGAAGGACGCCGAGATCCTCATCCTGGATGACTCGGTCTCCGCGGTCGATACCAAGACCGAAAAGACGATCCTTGACAATCTGCGCAAAGAGCGGGCCGGTCGGACGACGATCCTGATCGCACACCGTATCACCACGATCGAGCATATGGACAAGATCATCTATATCGAGGATGGTGCCGTGGTCGACGTCGGCACGCATCAGGAACTGATCGACCGTTGTCCGAGCTATGCGGAAATGGTCGAGATGCAGCGTCTGGAAGACGAGAGAAAGGAGCACTGATATGAGAGAATACTATCCGCTCCTTTTGGTCGGCGGCATCATCGGCCTGATCACGATCATCTTCGTGACCGCCTATGCCATGATCAAGAATAAAAAAGAAGAGATGGGCTTCGAACGCAACATGAAGGATTCGGAGATCATCCGACGCCTCATGCACTACGCGAAGCCTTTCTGGAAGAGCTATGTGGTGATCTTCATCGTGTTGATCATCTCCATCGCCTATGACATCATTTCGCCGCGCCTGATCGGCAGCATCGAGGAAATGGTCAAAGGAAAGTTTGAGATGAGCGCCTTGCTGCGCATGGTGCTGATCTATGCCAGCATCCTGATCATCTCCCTGGTGGGCAACTATATCCAGGCGATCCAGCTGCAGAAGACCGGTCAGAAGATCCTGACGGCCATCCGTGAGGATATCTTCGTCCACATCGAGAGCCTTTCGCACGACCAGCTGAACCACATCCCGGTGGGCAAACTGGTCACCCGTGAATGCAACGATACCAACGCGATCTCCATGCTGTTCACCAACATCATCGTGAACCTGGTCAGAAACACGCTGGTCATCGTGGGCGTATTCGCGGCCATGCTGCTGCTCAACTACGAACTGACACTGATGGTCCTGTGCTTCGTACCGTTCATCGTACTGTTCACGATCATCTTCCGGAAGTTCTCCCGCCGGGCTTTCCGCCGGGTCAAGGACCGCACCACGGACCTGAATACTTTCCTGAGTGAGAACCTGTCCGGTATCAAGATCACGCAGATCTTCAACAATGAAGAAAAGAAGATGCGGGAGTTCCGTGAAAGGAACGACAGCCTGACCAAGGCCTTCGGCCAGCAGATCCTGGTCTTCGGTATCTTCCGGCCCATCGTCTACATGCTGTATATCGCGTCCGTTCTGCTGCTGCTGTATCTGGGCGGCAAAGGCTATATCCAGGACACGACCTTCATGGGACAGACGATCACGTCCGGCGTCCTGGTCAGTTTCTACATGTACATTTCCAAGTTCTTCAATCCGATCCAGAACCTGGCGGAGACCTTCAACTGGCTGCAGTCCGCCATGGCTTCCGCTGAGAAGGATTTCTCCATCCTGGACATGGTACCTACCATACAGGACGAGCCGGATGCCATCGAACTGGACCACATCAAGGGCGAGATCGAGTTCCGTAACGTCTGGTTCGCGTATGAAGACGAGGATTGGATCCTGAAGGATATTTCCTTCCATGTGGATCCGCGGGAGACGGTGGCCTTCGTTGGCCCGACCGGCGCCGGCAAGACGACCATCCTTTCCCTGGTATGCCGCAATTACGACATCCAGAAAGGCCAGATCCTGGTGGATGGCATCGATATCCGTCATATCAAGATGCAGTCACTGCGCAGACACTTCGGCCAGATGCTGCAGGACGTCTTCCTGTTCGCCGGCACGATCCGCAGCAATATCGTGCTGCGGGAAGAAGAGTGGACAGACGACCAGATCCTGGAAGCCTGCCGCTACGTCAATGCGGATCACTTCATCGACCGCCTGCCTATGGGCCTGGATGAAGAAGTCCGTGAGCGCGGCAACAACTTCTCCGCGGGTCAGCGCCAGTTGCTGTCCTTCGCCCGCACCATCATCCACAAGCCGGACGTCATGATCCTGGATGAAGCAACGGCCAACATCGACACCGAGACCGAGCAGCTGATCCAGAATTCTCTGGAGAAGATGATGAACATCGGCACCATGCTGATCGTGGCCCACCGCCTGTCCACGATCCAGCACGCGGACAAGATCATCGTGATCGATCATGGTGAGATCGTCGAGCAGGGCGACCATTTCGAACTGTTGGAGAAGCGCGGCGCGTACTACGAGTTATATAAACTTCAATATCAAGAAGATGAAGCATAACAACGAAAGGAGAAACAACCATGGATGAAAGAGAATTCAAAGAAAAAAGCGCAGTGATCCTTGACAAGGTCAAAGCCCTGGTCAAAGAAGGCAATGTGACGAAAGTCCGCCTGGTCCGCAACGGCGAGACCGTCATCAGCCTGCCCGTCAACGTCGGTCTGATCGGTGCCGTGATCGGCCTGCATGCCGCTCCGATCGCGATCCTGGCCGCCGGCATCGCTGCCTACGGCCTGAACTGCCGCATCGAGATCGTCAAGAAAGACGGCAGCGTGGTGACAGTGAACAAGGAAGTCCCGACGGAAGAAGAGCCGGAAGAGGCGCCTGAGGAAGCACCGGAAGAATGATCCGTGGGACAGAATCGGTGCTGTGAAAAAGGTCTAAATAGAAAGAAGGTCTGCTGACAAAGTCAGTGGACCTTCTTTTCATAACGGTATTTATTTCATATCCTTGGAGGACGGATTACGTCTTAAAAATGAAGTCCTTGTGTTTAGAACGTACGGATTTCTGAAGGTTACGTTCTATATCCAACGGACTATTATTTAAAACGTAGTCAGCTGATTCCATTACGTTTCTTTTTCAACAACCTTTTTGGGGGAACGTAATCCATCCTATCGATTTACGTTCTGTTTTCAATGGATTATTATTTGGAACGTAGTACTGCCAACTGCACTACGTTCTATTCACTACAAACCATTTTTGGGAACGTAATATGTCCTGCTGCATTACGTTGTGTTTTCAGAGGACAATCATTTGGAACGTAACCAGTCAGCTGCACTACGTTCTATTCACTACAAGCCACTTTTTGGAACGTAATCTGCCCAATTGCATTACGTTCGGTTTCTTAACAAATCATTTTCAGAACGTAATGCAAGATAAAAAAGCGGCGCAATGAAAGAATCATTCTTTCGTTGCACCGCTCTTTTTCTGTTGTCTTTAGCTTGCTTAGTCGGTCAAACCTTTGCGCTTCCAGCCGCCGCGCTGGTAGGCGATGAAGGTGATCAGTGCACCAGCCAGCCAGGAGATGAGCAGGGAGATGAACAGGCAGAGGTAGCTGCCGGTGGGCTGCTCCGGTGTGCGGGTGAAGTAGGCGATGGCATAGGCGATCGGAACACGGATGACGACCGTGGTGACGATGGAGATCCACATCGGGGTGACCGTGTCGCCCGCGCCGCGCATGGTACCGGACAGGCACTGCGTGATCGCCATGGCAACGTAGCCGATGGCCAGGATCATCATCATGTTCTTGGCCAGCGTGACCAGCTCAGCCGTCGTGGTGAACAGACCCATGATATATTTGCCAAACAGGACGACCAGACCAGTGATGACGAAGGAAGTACCCATCGCGATGAGGGTGCCCTGACGGGAACCGACGAGGACGCGGTCTGTCTTGTGTGCGCCGATGTTCTGGCCGGCGAAGGTGGTCATGGCCATACCGAAGGAGAAGTTCGGCATCATGACGAAGCCATCCACACGCATGATGATGACGTTGGCCGCGATGACCATTTCACCGAAGGTATTGGTCAGGGACTGGACCAGGATCATGGCGGCGGAGAAGATCATCTGGGTGACACCGGAGGGAATGCCCAGCCGGATGGTCGTACCGGCATAGCGCTTTTCCAGTTTCAAATACTTCACTTTCAGGTCGAAAACATCTGTCATCTGGACCAGTTTGATGAAGCTTAAGATCGCGGAGATGATCTGCGCGATGATGGTGGCCAGCGCGACACCGAAGACACCCATGTTGAATTTCGCCACGAAGAGGATATCCAGCACGATGTTGATGACGGTGGCGACCAGCAGGTATACCAGCGCGGAAATGCTGTCGCCCATACCACGCAGGATACCGGTCAGCATGAAGTAATATGAGGTGCCGGCGATGCCCATGACCAGGACCATGAGGTAGGAATAGCACCAGTCGATGATGCTCTTAGGCGTGCCGAGCAGCTGCAGCAGCGGCCGTATGGTGAAATAGCCGATCACCATGATGATGAGGGAGGAGAGCGCGGTCAGCGTGAGGCAGTTACCGATACTCTTGGAGAGACCCTCGCGGTCCCTGGCACCGAAGTATTGGGAGACCATGACGCTGGCACCGGCGGAGATGCCCATGAACAGGACCAGAAGCAGGTTGTAGATGGGACCGGCGCTGCCGACCGCGGCCAGCGCGTTATCGCCCACGTAGCGGCCGACGATGATACTGTCTACCGTACTGTACAGCTGCTGGGCGACATTGCCGAGCAGCATGGGGACAGTAAAGAGAACTATTTTTTTCCAAGGCGTCCCTTCGGTCATGTCCGAAGGTGCAAGCAGAGCTTTGATCGACATAGGATGCCCCCTTATTTCGTTAGTATTGATATCATTATACTATGAAGATTTTTTAATGGCAAGAAAAAAGGGCCGGATTTTTCATCCGGTCCAGGTGATTTGATTGCGCACGAACTAATAGTATCAGATCAATGCGGCTGCCAAGGCTGTCAGAGATGCAAGGGCTTCGTCATCAGGCGCATCGTTGGCGATGACGCCATCCGCAACCAGTTCAGCACCAGCTGCCCGGACACGATCCTCCCAGTCACGCATCCACTGCCCGTCACCCCAGCCATAGGAGCCGAACAGACCTGTCTTTTTGCCTTGAAGAGCATTTTCTACGGAAGTAAACATGGGATCGAACTCCGTCTCTTCAAGGACTTCGTCGCCCATGGCGGGGCAGCCGAAAGCGATCGCGTCAAAAGAAGAGACCATATCCGGAGTGAACTCAGCGGCTGTGAGGAGGGCAGTCTCCGCGCCGTTCTGCAGGAGAGCCGCTTCTAAAGCCTCTGCCATAGCCTGTGTATTGCCTGTACCACTCCAAAAAACGATTGCAACTTTACTCATTGTAACGATTCCTCCTGAAAATAGTTTGATTTATGAAAACGCTTGATGCGGATCCACTCATACGATCAATTGTTCCAAAGAACGTCCTTCCCGGATGCGTTTCGCATATATTTCAGTACATTTTTTATACTTCATGAAAGTTCTTTCAGCCGCTTCTTTATTGCTGTAGACTTTCCAGCATCCGACGCATTGCATCCCGTGACAGGGATCTTCCATAAAGCAGCGTACGTCGGAGGGAGGGTAACTGAGGAACAAGCCGATCTCATGGGGAAATCCATTTTCATCGCGCAGACGGCGGATCAGCTGTACCAGGCAGAGCCCGGCATGACCTGTCGTATAGCCCTGTTCTTTCAGGATCGCTTCAGCATCGGCCCGCCGCAGATCTTCCTCCAGACGATCCGGCCGGTATATGTAGATCAAAACTTTATCCTTCATATAGCGGAGCGGGACCGCCCGCAGTCCTTTTTTATGCAGGATCATATTGAGATCATGGATCTCTTCATTGATCTGCCGCCGGCTCTTCATGCGGGCGGAGAACAGACTGCCGGTCTTCAGGCCGGCTAATGTGGGTGAGCACTGATTGATGATATCCTGGATGGGCATAGGGTTTCTCCGAAAGTTAGTATAAACTAACCATAGACGAAATAAAAAAGAAACATAGAGGTTAGTTACAACTAACATTATACATGGCAAGTGATATTTGTCAAGTGCCTTTTTCAGGCAGACGATGCAGCAGTGCCTGTCCGTGATCTTTGAGCCATTGATGCCAGATGTGATACTCCGGAAAGACTTTCAGCACTTCCGCATAAAAACGCCGCGAATGATTCATTTCCTTGCGATGGCAAAGCTCATGCACGACGACGCTGTCCAGCACCTGGGGCGGTGCCAGAAGCAGAAGACAGTTGAAATTCAGGTTGCCCTCGCGGCTGCAGCTGCCCCAGCGGGTCTTCTGATGACGGATCGTGATACGACCATATGTGACGCCGATCTTTGTGGCATAAAAAGCAGCACGTTCCGCGAAAACGACTTTCGCCCGTGCTGTCAGATCTTTGATCTCGGCCTCGGTCAAAGGCGTAGCTTCAGCAGCTCTTTTGACTTTAGCCATCTGCTGTTCGATCCAGGGCTTGTGCGCATCTACGAATGCCTGGATCCGCCATTTCGGCATCAAACGCGGTGCTCGTACGACCAGTTCCCCCTGCGCCGTGACTTCCAATCCCAGTGTACGGCGGTTGGAACGGATGATCCTATAGTCCATGGCAAACCTCCTGTTTGTATTATATTTTGCAGTGACAGGAACGTCAAGGTTTCTTGCGCTTCCCTGTCAGTTTTGCTATAATGCAGTCATATCAAACGTTATGAGGATACGATCATGATAGACTTAACGATCCGTACCCGGGAGGATCTGGAGCAAGCCATACAGAAGTACGGGATCCTGCCCTATTTCCGCAACTCTGTGCCCGGTTTCTCCATCGAGGAACATGTGGCGCCGGAAGTCTGGTTCGGCGGCGAAGAGGGTGTCTGGGAGTGGAAAGGCCCGGTCATACAAAACGCCGGCTGTGCCTACGGGAAATATCTGGCAGGCCGGGCGGTCTTCATCAGTCGGGAATGGTTCCCGGATTTTGCCAACTGGCGCCGCGACGGGTATGACTTCGACGCTCGCTTCGATGATGAACTGGCATCCTTCCGGGACAAGACCCTGTTCGATCTGCTGGATGCGAAAGCGCCGATCTTAAGCGGGGATCTGAAGAAGGCCGGCAACTATTCCAAGACCGGCAACACCGGTTTCGACACGATCCTGAACCGCCTGCAGAGCCAGTGCTACGTCCTGACCAGTGACTTCGTCTATAAGCGGGACAAACAAGGGAAGCCCTATGGCTGGGGCGTTGCCCAGTATTCGACGCCTGAAAAGTTCATGGGAGGGGATTTCACTGCAAAAGTCTACAAGCGGAAACCGGAAGCATCATATCAACGTATTCTGGAACACATACAAAACATGTTCCCGGAATGTCCGCGCAAGACCATAGAACGGCTGCTCAACCAAGGCGTAGGGCAGGAGCGTGGCGGTGAGATCAAACATTGGCTCATCCCCTCCAACCCGAAGTACTATGATGTGGTGACCGCGTTCCGTGAGAACGAGATCATCGACTGGAAACAGGGCAATGACAATATCCGTGAAGGGGATATCGTGTTCTTGTATGTAGGCGTCCCCTATTCCGCCATCCTGTATCGATGTGAAGTTCTGGAAACGGATATTCCTTATGTAGGCCGTTCCGAGCATGTCACCTTGAAGAAACTCATGAAGATCCGCCGGCTGGATGTGTATCCGCCGGACAAGCTGACACTCAAAGAACTGAATAAGTATGACGTCGTCACCGTGCGGGGACCGCGCAGTGCACCGATCCAGCTGGTCGAGGATATCGCGGCAGACCGGCTGAAATGAAGAAAGGGAGGTATCATGTCACAAGTACAGTATTTCAAGGCTAAAGAGATCGCGGAAGGCAGTTATCTGATCCAGTATGCGTTCACGGACAAGGAAAACACCTGCTGCTACCTGGTCATCGGACAGGACCGGGCGATCGTCATCGACACCATGAACGGTTATGGCCATCTGCGGGCCTTCTGCGAGACGCTGACGGACAAGCCGCTGTATCTGGTCAATACACATTTCCACTTTGATCACTGTGCAGGCAATTTCGATTTCGATGCCTGCTGGATGCATCATAGGGACATCGCGGATTACTATGATTCCCGCATCAGTACGCCGGAGCAGATGGCGGAAAGAGTGAAAAAAGAAGCTTTTCCAGAACTGGTCGATCAGATCGAAGCCTCCGACATGACAGCTTTCACGCATCACATCCCGGTCTATCCGCTCTACGATGGGGACCTGCTGGATCTGGGCGACCGTACGATCGAGGTGGTCTGGGTCGGCGGCCATACCGCAGGAAGCGTGGCGTTCATCGACAAAAAGACCCGCATCGCCTACACCGGCGACTGCTGCAACTGCAATACACTGCTGGGATTCGGCAATTCCCTGCCGGTGGAGACCTACCTGAAGAACCTGCTGCACTTCCACAAGTTCGAGGATCAGTTCGATATCATGTACGGTGGACACGAAGTCCAACCGCCCACGTTGATCGAAGAAGGGATCGAACTGGCCGCCCGCATTCTGGCCGGTACAGACGACAAGGCGGAGGAACCCGGTTTCTTCGGTACACAGACCTATGGTGCAAAACACAGCACCTTCCCGCTGCGTGAAGACGGCAAGACCTTCAACATGACATATAATCCGGAACGCCGCTTCGAGAAAGCACCGGAACCCAGGGTCATCAACTTCCAGAAGAGGACCAGATTCTGAAATACATAATAGAAACGAAGAGAAATACGAGAGGAAAGGATCACCATGGCAAACAGATATACGATAACAGACGAGATGAAGGCGCTGCTTGCAAACGTACAAAGCGCCGAACAGGTAGCAGAAGTTTTCGCATCAGCAGGGCAGAGGATCAGCAAAAAGGACAGCGAGCGCCTGTATCAGGAGTACAAGCATCATGTTACAGATCAGGAGCTTTCTCTTGCAGAACTCGAAGCGGTCTCCGGTGGATCTCGTGACTATCTCACGGACGGATGCGCAGCGACGGTCGAGCCGGGCAGCGATTGCTGGGGTACGGATATGTGTGCGATCGTCAACTGTGTCTATGATAATGGGCCGGCATCTTACTGCGAGAAGTGCGGCGGTGTCGTTGTCAATAAAGGATCAGACGGTTCCAGATGGCACTTTGAATGCACAAGATGCCATGATACCTTCACAAAACCCGTCGACTTGGAATTTGATGTTTGACGTATGATGGAGCAGGAGCGGTTCATGCCGCTCCTGTTTTTTTGTTATCATCGTATAGAATTTTCCCCCAGACTGGCTTCGGGATTGGAAAGAACGCCACTTGAAATGCGGCAGAAAGATGAGTATAATAGTGGCAAAAGTTAGTTATTACTAACTTACGAAAAGTGGAATCAATGGTACAAGGGGGAACTTAAAATGTCACGATCAGAGCATCGGTTTTTGGAAATCGTTGACCTGAGAAAAAGCTTTGGAGAAGGAGAGGCTCGGCAGGACGTGCTGCGTGGCGTCAACTTCAACGTGAAGAAAGGTGAATTCTGCGTGCTGCTCGGCCCGTCGGGATCGGGCAAATCTACGCTGTTGAATATCATCGGAGGAATCGACAAACAGGATTCCGGATATGTCGCGATCGATGGAGACAAACTGGAACACATGGATGAGAAACAGATCACCATGTATCGGAGGCTCCATCTGGGATACGTGTTCCAGATGTATAATCTGATCCCTAACTTGAATGTAAAGGAAAACATCGAGGTGGGGGCATACTTGTCCGGGCATCCTCTTGATACCGAGGAAGTGCTCACTACGCTGGGGCTGCAGGACCACAAGTACAAGTATCCGAACCAGCTTTCCGGCGGCCAGCAGCAGCGTGTTTCCATCGGCCGGGCGGTCGTGAAGAATCCCGATATCCTGATGTGCGATGAGCCGACCGGCGCACTGGATTATAAGACGAGCAAAGAGATCCTGGCGCTGATCGAGGACTGCAATACGAAATACGGTACGACCGTCATCATGGTCACCCATAATGAAGCCATCAGCAGGATGGCAGATCATGTGATCCGCTTAAGAGACGGTGTCGTACGTCACGATATCATCAACGAGAATAAGATATCTGCTTCCGAGCTTGAATGGTAAGGAGGGAACAACATGAAAAACCCTCTGATCAAACGCATTCCAAAGGAACTTGCCTCGGATTGGCGCAAATATCTGGTGATCATCATCTTCATGGTCGTCATGATTGGCGTCATCTCGGGCATGTATGTTGGGCATGACAGTATGCTGAAAGCGATCGACGCCGGAAGAGAGGAGCTGATCATCGAAGATGGTTCCTTTGAACTGTCGAAGGAAGCGTCCCTGGCACTCGTTTCCGCGATCGAAAGCGGAGAGCGTGCAGACGTCAGGCAGTATTTCATCGACGAAGGCATACGTGAAGCGGATGAAGAAGTCGCGAAAGCGGTAGAAGAAAATCTGGATACCACTGTACGCGCTGAAATCGAGGCCGCGGTGCGTGCACAATGCGCAGCGAACGGGATCACAGATGAGGAGATGATCACGGGCCAGATCGATGCCGCGATGGAAACTAGATATGACGATGCGATCGCCCAAGCCCGAACCTCAGATGAATATCAAAAGGCTGTAGAAGAAGCCTATGAGGAAGCGCATGAAGCCGTCATCGAAGCGGTCGATGAGAAATGGGAAGAGACCGCTGACGAATACGGCCTGAATGAAGAATTCGAGGCCGTGCCGGTCACGTTGTATGAGAACTTCTACCATAATGAGTCGGAAGACAATGATAACGACGGGACAGAGGATGCAACGATACGGCTATTTAGCAGCGATGCTCCCGTGAACAAGGCATCGTTCCTGGAAGGCCGTGCGCCGAAAGACTCGTACGAGATCGCGATCGACCGCATGCACGCGGATAACGTGGGTGTTTCCGTTGGTGATACCATCACCGTCAGTGGCAGCGAATTCAAGGTCGTGGGGCTGCTGTCCTATGTGAATTATCTTACATTGCATGAATCGAATACCGACCTGATGTTCGATGCCTTTGGTTTCGATGTCGGCATGGTGACCCCTGACGCCTTTGAGGCACTGCCGTCACGGCTGCACTATAACTACGCCTATCTATATGACACGAAGCCGGCAGAACAGGTGGCCCAGGCGGACGACGCGGATCATTTCCTGAAAATGCTGATCACGCAGACATTGGTACACGACAATGAGATCGAAGATTATGTTCCGGAATACTTGCGGCAGGCGAGCAACTTCGCTCCATCGGATATCGACGGTGATACCACCGGAACGTCGATCCTGTGCTATATTCTCATCGCGGTCATCGCCTTCGTCTTCGCGATCACCATCAGCAACACCATCGAGAAGGAAGCATCCGTCATTGGGACGCTTCGTGCTTCGGGCTATACCAAGCGTGAGATGATCGTGCACTACATGACCATGCCCGTCATCGTGACGCTGATCGGGGCCATTGTCGGAAATCTTCTGGGATATACAGCTTTGAGACAGGTGGCCCTGGACCTGTATTACAACAGCTACAGTATGCCGGCATGCAAGGCGACGTTCAGCCAGGAAGGCCTGATCAAGACGACGATCATTCCCCTGGTATTGATGTTCTTGATCAATCTGTTTGTCATCGTAAAGAAACTGCAGCTGTCACCCTTGAAATTCCTGCGGAAGGATCTTCGCAAAACCCGGCGTTCCAAAGCCCGCAGGATCCCCGCGTGGTCCTTCCTGCGGCGCTTCCGCCTGAGAGTCATCCTTCAGAATATGAGCAATTACGCGGTCCTGGTTTTCGGCGTCATCTTCATCGAACTGATGCTGTGCTTTGCCTTCGGCCTGCCGGACTCGCTTTCACATTACAGTAAAAACGCTCCGGAAATGATGTTTGCCGATTACCAATATATCTTGACCAGCAGTAAGGATGCGGAAGGAGATCTGATCGAAACGAGCGAACCTTCGGCAGAACGATTCTCAAACGTATCTTTGAAGTATACAAAGGATAACAATGCGTTGTTCTCCGGCCGTGGCTCCGGAGGCGATGAGAGCGTCGGGGTGTATGGTATCATAGACGACAGTGCGTATATCACACTGCCGGATGATCTGGAAAAGGATGAAATCTTCATATCGACAGCATTTCGTGATAAATTCGAACTGCGGGAGGGTGATGAGATCCATCTCCACGAAGAATACGCGAACAAGTCCTATACATTTACGGTCCGTGGGGTATCGGAATACGACGGCGGCATAGCGGCCTTCATGAAAAACAACAGTTTTAATGAAGTCTTCGACAAAGATGAAGATGCATTCAGCGGATACCTGTCACGGAACGAGCTGACGGATATCGATGAGAAGAATATCGCTGTGGTGATCACCCAGGAGGACATCACCAAGGTCACGAATCAGCTGATGCACTCTATGGGACAGTTCTTCGGCGTCTTCAAGATCGCTTTGGTGGTACTATCGGCGGCGCTGATCTATCTTCTGGCCAAGATCATCATCGAACGAAACGAAAAGTCCATTTCCATGGTCAAGATCCTGGGCTTCCGGAACGGCGAGATCGCTTCCCTTTACATCCTGCCGACCGCGATCGTGGTGACGATATGCACGCTGATCGGTTTTGTGTGCGGCTATTTCCTGATGATCTGGATCTTTAGAGTGTTCATGATGCAGATGGACGGGTACTTTGCCTTTTATATGTCGCCCGGTTCCATGGCACTGTCCATGATCTATCTGCTGCTCGGATACGTGTTCGTGTCGGTGATCGATTTTATCAGGATCAAAAGGATCCCGACGGATGAAGCATTGAAGAATATGGATGCTTGACGCATATGAAAATACCCTCCCTACCGGTCACCCGGTAAAGAGGGTATTGTTTATTGTTAGGGATCGATCTTATCCTTCGAACGCCCTGCATTCTTCCAGCAGAGAAATGATGGGCAGCTGCTGCGGGCAGGCGTCCTCACACTGACCGCAGCCGATGCAGTCGCTGGCCTTGCCCTTGCCCTGCGTCACGATGGCATACTCGCGCAGCGTCCGGAATTCCGGGCTGCCCTTGCGGCGGTTGGCGACGGTGAAGATGTCCGGGATCGGAATGCCCATGGGACATCCCTTGGTGCAATAGCGGCAGCGGGTACATGGGATGGACTGATCCGCATCCAGCGCCTTCTGGGCTTCCCGGATGACTTCTTCCTCATGTGCGTTCAGGGGCTGGAAATCCTTCATGAAGCTCAAGTTGTCCTCCATCTGCGCCAGACTGCTCATGCCGGAAAGCACGGTGAGCATGTTGTCCTTGCTCGCGACGAATCGCAGCGCCCAACTGGCATAGGACATACCATTGTTCTCCTTATCGAAGACCGCCTTCACGGTATCGATCGGATCGGCCAGGATGCCGCCCTTGACCGGTTCCATGACGATGACAGGCTTGCCATGGGCTTTGCAGATCTCCCAGTTGCGGCGGCTGGCCACACCCGGGTTCTCCCAGTCGGCGTAGTTGATCTGTAACTGCACGAAATCCACGTCTGGATGGGCCTCGAGCAGCTCCTCCAGAAGTTCGGGATCCGCATGGAAGGAGAAACCATAGTAGCGGATCTTACCTTGGGCTTTGAGCTCCTTGACAAAATCCCAAAGGTGCCATTCATCATAGATGTGATAGTTGGCGCGCTGCAGTGCATGCAGCAGATAATAGTCAAAATAACCCGCGCCGGTACGCTCCAGGCTGGTGTAGAACTCCTGCTTGGCAGTCTCCTCGGTCAGATCGCGGCCGAAAGCGATGAGCTTGGTGGTAAGAGTGTAGCTCTCACGCGGATGCCGCTCGACCAGAGCCTGACGGATCGCCTCTTCAGAACCTTGATAAGCAAACGCAGTATCGAAATATGTACCGCCGGCCTCCAGGAATTTGTCGACCATCTGGCTGACCTGCGGCACGTCGATCTCGCCGTTTTCCAGGCGCGGCAGCCTCATCAGCCCGAAACCGAGCTTGAATTTGTCATTGATAAAAGGGATAGACATAGGGACACCTACCTTCCTACGTGTTTTGTTCAATATATCATGAAGCCTGTCAAAAAGCAACCGACAAACGGTCCTTAGAATGAAGAATCACCCCAAAACCCGCGAAATCAAAGGAAAATTCGTGGATATTTACCAATTGTTTAAATGACTGAACCGTACTATAATAATCATGCGCGTGTGGCGTTCGACTGCTTTGATCGGTTGGGCGTCATGCTTTTTTTTACCCAAAAGGTTACGAAGAGGAAGGGGCAAAGGATGAAAGGGTCACAGGTCGAGGTGTTAAGCTTGCTTAAACACCGAGATCGGTGGCCCTTTCAGACTTGCGGGACCGACGAAGTCGGAACCTTTTTTCCAAATACTCCATCCACCCCACCAGTTTCCTCTATCGACAGATCTCGTTGATTCCTATATAATATAGTCAAAATCACCATTTTCAAGGAGGACGCCATGGCATTCCAGATCAAAGATGGCCAGAGATACATTCCCTATGAGGAACGTACCGGCAACGAAAGTATCGTTTATTTCACCCGGGACATTTCCCCGGCGGGCATCATCAAGATCTATGAGCGCATCAAGAGCACGATCAGCGGCAAGGTCGCTTTGAAACTGCACACCGGCGAACCGAACGGCCCGAACTTCACCCCGGCGGCCTGGGTCAAAGAGTTCATGGAGAAGGAACTCCCGGATGCCACGATCATCGAGACCAATACATATTATCAGGGCGACCGTTATACCACCGAACAGCATCGTGAGACCCTGAAGATCAATGGATGGACGGATTTCACCACGGTGGACATCACGGATGAAGAGGGCACCACCATGCTGCCTGTGGAAGGTGGCAAATGGTTCACCGAAATGAGTGTCGGTTCCCATCTGCCGAACTATGATTCCATGGTCGTGCTGACCCACTTCAAGGGCCATGCGAAGGGCGGCTTCGGCGGCTCCAACAAGAACATCGGTATCGGCTGCGCGGACGGCCGCATCGGCAAGGGCATGATCCATGCCGGTCATGGCAGTGACTGGGGCGTCGTCGAGGAAGAACTCATGGAGAAGATCTCTGAGTCCACCAAAGCCACCATCGACTACTTCGGCAAGAAGGTCACCTATATCAATGTGATGCGCAACATGAGCGTCAGTTGCGACTGTGAAGGTGTCGGAGCAGCACCTGTCACCACCCCGAACGTCGGCATCCTTGGTTCTGTGGACATCCTGGCAGCCGATCAGGCCAGTGTGGACATGATCGCTGCCATGGCCCCGAACTTCCGCCATGATCTGATCGAGCGCATCCAGACACGCCACGGCTACCGCCAGCTTTCCTACATGAAGGAACTGGGCATGGGTAATAACCGCTACATCCTGATCGACATCGACAATGATGATCAGCGCATCGTCGCTGCGGACGCCGTTAAAGACGTGGTTCCGTTCGTAAGATAAAACTTTTCCAGCCGGATCCGGAGACTCTCACGTTTCCGGATCTTTTTGTGTGCAAAAGATAGAATCCTCTGTCGAAAACGTGTATAATGATCAGTATAAAGGAGGAGTGATCGTGGCGTTTACGCATCATTATGATTCCCCGCTGGGAGGCATCACCATGGCCTCGGATGGAGCAGCGCTCATCGGCCTGTGGTTCGATGGACAGAAGTTTTTCGCGGATACGATCCATGGACCGCAGGAGGAGAAAGACCTGCCCGTATTCGAAGAAACAGATCATTGGCTGGACATATACTTCAGTGGAAAAGAACCGGACTTTATACCACCTGTGCGATTCCGGTCGACGCCTTTCCGCGAGGCTGTCTGGCGGATCCTTCTGACGATCCCTTACGGACAAACCATGACATACGGACAGATCGCGAAGATCATGGCGGCAGGGACCGGAAAAAAGCAAATGTCCGCCCAGGCTGTAGGCGGCGCCGTCGGCCATAACCCGATCTCCTTGATCATCCCTTGTCATCGGGTGATCGGTGCAAATGGTGAACTGACAGGATACGCCGGAGGGATCGCTATCAAAGAAAAACTGCTTCAGTCAGAGAGGAATAAACCGTAAAGATAAAAGGAGGACGTTCCATGAAAGAAATACCCATTACATCCATAGAAGACCTGCACATCGGTCAGGTGGAGAATGCGGAAGCAGGTACCGGCTGCACTGTTTTCGTCTGTCCGAAGGGCATGCGTGCCGGCCTGGATGTGCGCGGCGGTGGCCCTGCATCCAGAGAAAGCCAGCTGCTGAATCCACTGATGGCGGCCAACGTCATCCATGGGATCGTGCTTGGCGGCGACAGCGCATTTGGCCTGAACGCGGCCGGCGGCGTCATGCAGTACCTGGAAGAGCAGGGCATCGGTTTTGAAGTGGGGATCACCAAGGTGCCATTGGTCTGCCAGTCTGATATTTTCGACCTGACAGTGGGCGATCCTTTTGTGCGGCCGGACGCCAATATGGGGTATGAAGCGGCTCAAATCGCGCTGGAAGAACCTAACTATCAGGACGGCAATTTCGGTGCGGGCTGCGGCGCGACGGTCGGCAAGGTCTTAGGCATGGACTTCTGCATGAAAACCGGGATCGGAAGCTACGCGGTCCAGCTGGGAGACGTGAAGGTCGGCGCGGTCGTCGTCGTAAACGCCGTCGGAGATGTTTTCGACTGGAAGACCGGCAGACAGGCGGCAGGCCTTTTGTCTGAAGATAAAAAAAGCATGCGCAGCTCTTCCGAGATACTGTGCTCGCGTGTCAAAGTGACAGAGAACAGGTTCACCGAAAATACGACCATCGCTGTCGTGGCAACGAACGCGGCCTTTGAGAAGGCGCAGCTCTGCAAGATCGCAGGTATGGCGCATGATGGTTTCGCCCGGTCGATCCGTCCCGTACATACATCGGCGGATGGAGACAGTATCTACGCGGTCTCCGTGGGAGAGGTGGAAGCCGATCAGGACGTGGTCGGTACTTTGGCGGCAGAAGTGATCAGCGAGGCGATCTCGCGGGCGGTGGAAAAGGCAGAGAGTGCCTATGGATTTCCAGCAGCAAAAGATCTGTAAAACAAAAAATGGAGGCAGGCTTCTTGAAGAAGCTGCCTCCTTATTTTTTGCTTATTATGGGGTTTCCGAGTCGATGATGGTGATCCGTCCTTCTTCGACAGGTTCTTCCGCAGAGGGAGCCGTCTCTTCCGTTGGCTCTTCTGAGGAAGTGCCTTTTTCAATGGGCTTTTCTTCTGCTTTTTTTCCACAGCCGACGATCAAAACGATCATCAGGAGGGTGAGAAGAAGAGCAATGTATCGTTTTCCTGCTGCTTTCATTTTCGCTGTCCCTTATTATAATGGCATTTCCATATATCTGCGGTAGGTGGTGAAACCTGCCGCCTCATAAAAACGAAGCGCTTCCCGGTTGAATTCCCACATGTTCAGCTCGAGCCGCGTATGCCCTTCAGCGCGCGCAAAGTCCCGGATGAAGTCGATCATAGCGGTGGCGACACCACGGCGGCGCACTGTCTGATCCACACAGAACTCATCGATATCCAGATAATTGCGTTCGAACATGAATGGATTTTCAGGACGGATGATGTGGTTCAGCACCGCAAACCCGCAGATGCGTCCATCCAGCTCCGCGACCACGACCTTTTTCATGGGATCCGCAAAGACCTCGTAAATATAGTTTTCCAGCTCTGCCGGGAAACCGGGCTTAAAGATCGCTGGTTCGCCCGCGACGTGCAGTTCATTGACCTGACGGCGCAGTTCGTTGATGCGTGGCAGTTCTTCCGCGAGAGCCATCCGGATGACGACTGTAGCTTTTTCACGTTCCTCCTTCGGCTGCCGGTCCGAACGCAGCACCGCGTGCCAGACGTCGTCGCAGATGCCCTGGTTGTTGTGGCCGGCTCCGCGCAGGATGCCCTCCAGATGCATGCCGGCCTTGTCCATGGCACGTCCGGACTTCGGATTGTCCGCTGCATGGCAGGCGGCCACCCGCTGTACACCGATGACATCGAAGAGGTAGTCTATGACGGCGCGCAGTGCCTCGGGCATGATCCCGCGGCCCCACCAGGCACGGCCCAGACAATAGCCCATATCCGCGGATTCCGTGGCCTTATGGAATTCGACGACGGCGATGTTGCCGATCACATGCCCTGTCTCCTTCCAGACGATGGCCCAGTTGAAATAATCTCCCTGTTCATATCGGGGGATCCAGTCGCTCAAAATACGGCGGCTGACATCCACGCTGGTGTGTGTGGGCCAGGTCAGAAAGCGGGTGACTTCCGGATCCGATGCCCAGTTGTTGAACATGTCCTCCGCGTCTTCTGGTTGATAACGGCGCAGTATCAGCCTGTGCGTTTCGATCTGCTGTGTGCCGGTCAGATTCATGGCATC
>JAFVHC010000275.1 GCA_017474705.1 Bacillota bacterium | reverse complement strand
CGCCTGCAATCTGCACTGTGAGGGATGCTATTCCCGCTGCAGCGAGGCGACGAACGATGCACCGCCCGTACGACAGCTGACCGCAGCCCAGTGGCAGAGGATCTTTGATGAGGCAGACGATCTGGGTGTCAGCTTCATCCTGCTGGCCGGCGGCGAGCCCATGATGCGGCGTGACGTCATCGAAGCGGCAGGACAAAAATCGAATATCATTTTCCCTGTTTTCACCAACGGGACCTTCATCGATCAGAGGTACTTCGAACTGCTGGACAAGTGCCGCAACCTCATTCCGGTGCTCAGCATCGAAGGTGGAAAAGAAACGACGGACCAGCGCAGGGGCGAAGGCATATATGACATGGCCTCGGCCAACATGGACAAGTTCCATGACAAGGGCTTGATCTTCGGCGCCTCGATCACGGTCACGACAGAAAACATAAAAGAGGTCACATCGCCGGCGTTCCTGGAGGAACTGGTGCGCAAAGGCTGCCGCCTGGCGATCTTCATCGAATTCGTGCCGGTCACGGAGGAGTCCGCGTATCTTGCCCCGGGCGATCCGGAGCGCGCTTATATGGAAAAACAGGTCAATGCCCTCAGACAGCAGTTCGATGAACTGGTCCTCTTGTGCTTCCCGGGCGATGAGCTCGCGATGGGCGGATGTATGGCGGCCGGCCGGGAGTTCTTCCATATCAATTCCCATGGAGGGGCGGAACCATGTCCGTTCTCACCGTATTCGGACGTCAACGTACTAGATACGTCATTGAAGGCAGCGATCGCTTCTCCTTTGTTCCGTGCGCTCAACGACCAGGGACTGCTGAACGGTGCGCATGACGGTGGCTGCGTCCTGTTCGCGAAACGCATGCAGGTCGAAGCATTGCTGCAGAAAGATCAAGAAAACTAAAAGGTCGAGGAAAGAAACATGAAAAACGGTTGGATCAAAGTGGCGGCGGGCACGCCCCGCGTTCAGATCGCGGATCCCGCGTATAATGCAGAGCAGATCGCCGCGTCGATGCAGCAGGCGGATAAGGCCGGGGTGCAGCTCCTTGTGCTGCCGGAATTGTGCATGACAGCGGCGTCCTGCGGGGACCTGTTCCTGCAGGGGACACTGTTGGAAAAAGCGCGCAGATCAGCGGAAGAATTGATCGAGTACAGTTCCGGTCTTGATATCGTCACAGTGCTGGGACTTCCTTTCGCATGGAACGGAGCCATCTATGACTGTGCGGCGGTACTGCAGAAGGGTAAAGTGCTGGGCATCGTACCCAAATCATGCCTCAGCGCAGAGGAGCGCCGCTGGTTCAAGCCTGCCCCTGCAGACACCATCGTGATCGACTGGAACGGAGAAAAGATCCCCTTCGGTACGCGGCTGCTGTTTCGGCATCAGGAGATCTCCGACTTTACGTTCGCTGTCTGCACCGGAGCAGATCTGACGGCGCTGTCGGGTACGGCGGCTTCTTTGGCCTGCGCAGGTGCCACGATCCTGGTGTCCGGTTATGAAGAAGCAGAAGCACTTGGCCGGGCGGAAAAACGACGCGCTGCGTTGAAAGCAGAAAGCGGACGTCTGCTCTCTGGGGTCGTCGTGAGCGGCGCCGGTGCAGGTGAATCCACGACTGATCAGGCCGATGCGGGCCATCGCCTCATCATTGAAAGCGGACAGATCCTGGAGGAAAGTCCCTTGTTCTCTGAAGGTTTGACCATCTCCGAACTGGATGTGCAGCAGTTGGTATCGGACCGCAGAGCGTGCGAACTCTGGACTCCAGCAGAACAAAGCGGCTGCGTCATTCCTTTTACAACGCCGGTCCGCCCCACGGAACTGACACGGAACGTAGATCCGTATCCATTCCTGCCGGCGGCAGAAGAACTGGAAACGGCGCTGGATCTGCAGGCCGAGGGACTGGGCAAAAGAGTCCTTCATGCACATTGCAGAACATTGGTCATCGGTCTGTCCGGAGGCCTGGATTCCACACTGGCACTGTTGGCTTGTGTACGTACCGCCGACCGGCTTGGTATGTCCCGTTCACAGATCCTGGCGGTGACCATGCCTTGCTTCGGCACGACGAGCCGGACCCGCAGCAATGCGGAGATCCTGGCGGAGGCATTGGGCGTCCGCTTCGCGACCATCGATATGAAAGCCTCCGTCCTACAGCATTTTGCGGACATCGCCCAGGATCCGGAGAAATACGACGTTACATTTGAAAACGCGCAGGCCCGTGAACGTACGCAGATCCTGATGGATCTGGCGAACCAGGAGAACGGCCTGGTGGTCGGTACCGGCGACCTGTCTGAGCTGGCGCTGGGCTGGGCGACATACAATGGCGATCACATGTCCATGTACGGTGTGAATGCCGGTATCCCCAAGACGCTGATCCGCCGGCTGACGGCTTATATCGCGGAGCGCTCGGAAGATGCCACACTGCGGGACGTTCTCAACGACATCCTGGCGACCCCGGTCAGCCCCGAACTGCTGCCGTCTGAAGGCAAGGACAGCAGTCAGAAGACGGAGGATCTGGTCGGTCCGTACGACCTCCACGATTTCTTCCTGTATCATATTGTACGTGAGAGACAGACGCCTTCCAAGGTCCTGTATCTGGCGGAAAGAGCGTTCCATGATGTCTTCCCGAAGGAAGTGATCCTTCATTGGCTGCGCAAGTTCTGCGATCGGTTCTTCATGCAGCAGTATAAGCGTTCCGCACTGCCGGATGGTCCGATGGTGACGGAGGTCTCGCTTTCGCCCCGCGGTGCGTGGCATATGCCGAGCGATGCGGTGGCCGCAGCCTGGAGAGAAGATCTGAAGAACGTGGATCCGAAATAACGATTATACAATTTAATTGCATTAATTATTCAAGAGCTTTTTCCTTTTAGACAGTAAGATTTTCCGAAAATAGGCAAATATAGCTTGACATATACCGGAAAGGATGCTATTTTAGATGTGCTTGGGGAATGCGTGCTTCAAGGAAATTTCTTGCAGCCGGGTTTCCAATTTCAATTTATGGAGGCACCAAGTAAAATGGTCGGTACTGTTAAGTGGTTCAACGCAGAAAAAGGTTATGGCTTTATCAAGGTCGAAGATGGCGACGACGTATTCGCACATTTTTCTGCAATCCAGGGAGAGGGCTTCAAAACTTTAAACGAGGGCCAGCAGGTCGAATTCGATGTGATTCAGAGTGACCGCGGTCCGCAGGCAGCGAACATTGTAAAGCTGTAAGAGGTACAAGCTCACAACGACAAAAGCTCCGCTTAGGCGGAGCTTTCTTTGTGCTGTAAGCATGTTTGAAAATGACCGTTGCCTGTGGTACAATATAGGGGAAGTCTGAGGAGGACCATATATGGATAAGTTTTTAAAATATATGCTTTTCGGCATCACTGTGGAACAGATCATCAAAGCGGTGATCCTTACCATCGTCTGTTTTCTTGCCGTCAAAGCCTTTTATCACCTGTTCCAGAAAGTCGTGAACAAGTCCAAGCTGGAGCATGGTGTGCGCACATTTCTGAAATCCATGGTCAAGATCGTTTTGTATGGTCTGGCCGTGATGATCATTGCCCAAAGTCTTGGCATCAATATGACGTCGGTGGTGGCACTGTTCAGTGTCGTTACTTTGGCAGTGTCCCTGGCGCTGCAGGGCGTCTTCGGCAACATTGCCAGCGGCATCGTGCTGCTGACTGTCAAGCCCTTCAAAACAGGGGATTTTATCGAAATCGGCGAGGTCAAGGGTACGGTCATGGACATCAGTCTTATCTACAGCCGTATTCGGACACTCAACAACCAGCTCATCTATGTGCCCAACAGCGAGATCGTCTCCGGGAAGATCAAGAATTATTCCACCCTCGGGCTGCTGCGCGTGGACCACACATTCACCGCGTCTTATGACGCCTCTCCGGAACTGGTCAAACAGGTGCTGACGCAGGTGGTGGCTGAAACGCCAAAAGCGCTGCAGGATCCCGCGCCGCGCATCTCCGTGCAGGAATACGGCAACAGTTCCATCGCCTACGCCTGCTGGGTCTGGTGCAAAGCCGAGGATTATTGGGACGTGTATTTCGATATCATCGAGGGAGTCAAACCGGCATTCGACGCAGCCGGCATCGAGATCACGTACGACCACCTGAACGTCCATATCAAAAACTGATCCGGCTTGTCATAGCAGATGATCCGTGGTACAATACAAAGTTGATGTTATTTAAGAAAATGAGGTGACAGATTTGAAGATCGTAGAAAGAGAATTCATTCCGGTGTTGTTTGCCAGCGACATCAACACCTACAGTATGGCGCGTGCTTTCCATGAAGCCTATGGGGTGCGCTCCGTCGTCATGGGCAAATATACGAGCAGCCCATCCTACAACAGCCGCATCGTGGACTTCAGGGCAAACGAAAAGATCGATCAGGATGATGTGTTCCTGGACAGCCTCAATACTTTCGCGCGTGAGCACGCGGATAAGAAGATCATCGCGGTCGGCTGCGGGGATGCCTATGTGGCGCTGCTCGGCAAACATAAGGGCGAGTACGAACCTAATGTGATCGCTGCCTACATCGATTATGACCAGATGATCGAACTGGCCAAAAAAGAGAACTTCTACAAGATGTGCGACCAGTTCGGCCTGGACCATCCGGATACGTTCATCCACCGCAAGGAGATGGGTCATGATTTCACTCTGCCGTTCGACGCGCCTTACATCCTGAAACCTTCCGACAGCGTCATGTACTGGGAGTACCCGTTTGAAGGGCAGAACAAAGTCTTCAAGATCAAGACGCGTGAAGAGCTGGAACGTACGATCGATAAGATCTATGAAGCAGGCTATCATGATTCCTTGATCATCCAGGATATGATCCCGGGCAACGATTCTTACATGCGGGTATTGACCTGCTATTCGGACCATAATGGAAAAGTCCAGCTCATGAGCCTGGGCCATGTCCTTCTGGAAGAGCATATCCCGCACGGCATCGGCAACCACGCTGTCATCCTGAACGAGGTCAACGTGGACCTGATGCGCGGCGTCAAGAAATTCCTGGAAGCCATCCATTACGTCGGCTTCTCCAATTTCGATATCAAATATGACGAGCGGGATGGCAAGTACAAGTTCTTCGAGATCAATCTGCGTCAGGGCCGCAGCAATTTCTATGTGACCGGTTCTGGTTTCAACCTGGCGAAATGCCTGGTGGAGGACTATATCGAGCATAAGGAAATGAAGCTGACCATCGCCGACAAGCCGCATCTGTGGCTGGTGGTACCGCGGCTGGTCGCCTATCACTACATCCACAACGCGAAGGCTGTCGCGGAGATGAAGCGGGTGATCCGGCAGTACGGATACGTCAATCCCATGTTCTATAAAGGCGATCTGGGCTTCAAGCGTCTGAAATTCGTGGTCCGCAACTATCTGGGCCATTTCCTGAAATACTATAAATATAAGTAAAGGATCATCATATTATGAGTCGACCGATACGTATGGGTATCCTGGGCGGTATGGGTCCCATGGCGACCAGTTTCCTGTTCGGACGCATCGTGCAGCATACGGCCGCCGACAAGGACCAGGAACATATCGACCTGGTCATCGTGAACCGGGCCACTATGCCGGACCGCACGGAGGCGATCCGTACCGGAGAAGTGGATGCGTTCCTGGAGCAGGCTGTCGCTGATTGCCTGCAGATGGAGCAGATGGGCGTCGAGACCATCGCCATTCCGTGCAACACGTCCCACTATTTCTACGAAAAGATCCAGGCCAGGATCCATGCAGAGTTGATCCACATGGTGCGGGAGACGGTGCTGGAGGCGAAGCGCAGCTATCCGGAACTGACGAAGCTGGGCATCATGGCTACCGACGGTACCGTGTCCGCAGACGTTTATGGAAAGGAATGCCGCGCCTTGGGCATCGAACCCGTCTATCCTTCCGAAAAACGTCAGAAAGATGTGATGCATCTGATCTATGATGAGATCAAGCAAGGCAAACAGGGGGAAGAGGACCGGTTCTACCGGGTCGTCTCGGAACTGACGGCGGCAGGCTGTGAGCGCATCGTACTGGCCTGTACCGAACTGTCCTATTTCAAGCAGTATTATCAACTGCCCGGCTATGTGATCGATTCTACCGACGTGCTGGTGCGCTGTTTTATCGAACGGGCCGGCAAGACTTATATTCCGTAAGGGGACTTGATATGCAAGTGCATCGACTTCAAGAGTTTGCCAAGGCATTGGAAGCGAAAGGGCTGCTGCAGACAGCGGTCATGCCGGATCCCGCGCAGCCGATCGGCTATCTGAGCTATGATTCCAGAGACCTGGGGCAGGATACCTTGTTCGTATGTAAAGGCGCCGCGTTCAAGGAGGAGTACCTGCTGCAGGTACTGGCAAACGGCGCGGCGGGCTATGTCGCCGAGACAGTGTATCCCAATGTGGATCCCGCTGTCCCGCATCTGCTGGTCACGGACATCCGCAAGGCCATGCCGGTCCTGGCCGGCCTTTTCTATGAGGAAGCCTGGCGAGACCTAGGGCTGATCGGGATCACCGGGACCAAGGGCAAGTCCACGACGACGTATTACGTCAAGTACATCCTGGACAGCTGGATGGAGAGCCTGCACAAACCGAAGACAGGCGTCATCAGTTCCATCGATACCTACGACGGCGTCATTTTCAAAGAATCCCATCTGACCACGCCTGAGGTCATGGACCTGCAGCGGCATTTCCGCAATGCAGTGGACAGTGGTCTTGCGTATATGACCATGGAGGTGTCGAGCCAGGGCCTGAAATACGACCGGGTCAGCGATATCATATTCGACGTGGGCATCTTCCTGAATATTTCAGAGGACCATATCAGCCCGGTCGAACACCCGACCATGGAGGATTATTTCCAGTCCAAACTGAAGATCTTCCGCAGCACGAAGCACGCGGTCGTCAATCTGGACAGTGACCGGGCAGAGGAAGTCGTGGCTGCAGCCAAGGCGGCGGAGGACATGCTGACCTTCAGCCAGACCGATCCTCAGGCCGATCTGTATGGATACGATGTGCAGAAGCATGATGATGAGATATGCTTCCGGGTACGATACTCCGGTATCAATGGTTTCGATGAACCTTTTGCCTTGACCATGCCCGGACTGTTCAACGTGGAGAACGCGTTGGCGGCCATCGCGACGGCCATCATCCTGGGCGTACCGATGGAGCACATCAAAAAAGGCCTCTATGAGGCGCGTTCCAGCGGTCGCATGGAAGTGTATAAATCTAAAGACCGTAAGATCATCGCGATCGTGGACTATGCCCACAACCGGCTCAGTTTTGAAAAGCTTTTCGGCTCCACGAAGGAAGAATATCCGGGCTATCATATCGTCAGCATCTATGGATGTCCCGGCAGCAAAGCACAGCTCAGACGGCGGGATCTCGCGGAAGTCGCGGTACGCTATGCGTCCAAGATCTTTGTCACTTCCGAGGATTCGGGTACCGAGCCGTTCGATCAGATCGCAGCGGAGATCGTTGCGCATATCGAGCCTACAGGCTGTCCGTATGCCGTCCTGGAGGAGCGGGAGGACGCGATCCGCGCCGCCATGCAGGAAGTGAAAGAACCTACAGTGCTTCTGATCACGGGTAAAGGCAATGAGACCCGGCAGAAGATCGGACGCGCGTACGTGCCCTGCCTTTCCGATGTAGAGATCACAAAAAAATACCTTGCACTCTATGACAAAATGTTGTAATATTATCTAAAAGGAAATCGGATAGTAACGTTTTGTTCATGCAAAATTTACAATTTAGAGATATACTAGGTGTGAGGTGAGATCATGAATCTGATTCGATTATTAACGCCGAAAAGCACAGTCGCCTACTTAAATGCCGATATGACACTGCGCCAGGCGTTAGAGAAAATGGAGTACCACCGGTATCAGGCGGTCCCCATTCTGGATGATGATGGTAAGTACGTTGGCGTGCTGACCGAGGGCGATGTGCTTTGGGAGATGAAACGCAATCCGCATTATTCTTTCATGGACACAGAAGATATCGGCGTTATGGACATTCCCCGCTATTGGCAGTATCGTCCGGTCGCCATCACGGAGGCTATGGATACGTTGGTACAAGCCGCGGCCGTTCAGAGTTTCATCCCTGTGGTCGATGACGGCGGATATTTCATCGGGATCATCAAACGCAGCGACATCATCAACTACTGCTACGGCCGGATGAGTGAAGAGTGATGGATTGTAATCGAAGCGTTATCTGTTAGACATAATTTGTTCACATTTACCAATTATATTGATAAATAACAAGAGCTAATATTTATTTTTCTCCTCCCACACATAAGGAAGGCTGCCAATCGTGAACGGCGCCTTTCTTTTTTTATTCCCAAGGCATCAAAAGTCAAGGACAGCAGATGCAAGCCGTGAGGTTTGCATCTGCTGTCCTTGACCTTGGATGCCGCCTCATACGAGGACCGAAGCGACGAAGGAGCGAAGGTCCGAGTGTGAGGAACTGCGCAGCAGCGGAGGGGGATGTGCAGGATTACATGATAATTCCGCGGTCTGCTCTTGTATACTGTAAAAGAAAAAAGACTACAGGATTTCTGGACGAATCTTTCTTCTGCCATGTAAAAAAGGGACTGTTTTGAAACGGATTACAGGGTGAAATAAGACACAGTTAAAAAATCAGGTAACAAAATGGCTTTAGAAGCCAAATCGGCGGTAAAATTACCTGGTGAAGATACTATGCTTAGAAATATCAGGTAAGGTTTTTAGAATTACCTGGTATTCGGCCATCATTGGAATCCAACAGGTAAAAGAATGGATGGCCATCGAACATATTTAGCTGTTTTCAGAAACAATCAGGATAAGACCAAGGGAGCATCCAACATATCTGGTCATCCTCACGAAAAACCGGGATAGAGACCAAGTGGTCATCCAACGCATATAAAGAAACGTCGCTTCGGGTCCAAAAGCTGGACCCAAACGACGTTTTTCTATAATCATGTCCACTGGCGTATCGTGGTTTGCTGCATATAAATGTGAAGGACAACATTTTATGATCCATACCATGAGTCAAAGCGACCATGGTTCCATGCAAACTATCGGCAGGCTGCCACAAAGGCTTCAAACAGTGCCCGATGGTTGGGATCGGAGCCGTAGAACAGTTCGGGATGCCATTGAACGCCCCAGACGAATCGTTTGTCCGTCATATATACACCCTCGATGATCCCATCCGGTGCGGTGGCCATGACCGTAAGTCCGCTGCCAAGACGTTTGATCCCTTGGTGATGGCAGCTGTTGACGCCGACTGTCGTCTTTCCCCAGAGATCGAACAACGGAGTCCCGGGTACTACGCTGACCTCATGCCAGATGCGTCCTGTCGGCGGCGTCATGGAATGGATGATACTGAACGGAGTCTGTGAGGGAATATCCTGATACAGGGTGCCGCCCAAGGTCACGTTCAGGCTTTGGATGCCGCGGCAGATGCAGAAGATCGGCAGATCCAGCGATAAAGCTGTCAAGATCGCATGTTGTTCCATGCGGTCCCGCCAGGGCTGTATCATGCCGCAGGCGGGGAGGGTCTCCTCACCATACAGAGATGGTTCCAGATCCTGGCCTCCGGTGACGAGCAATCCATCGACTTGGGATAAAAGCACACGCAGGTCTGCTTCATCTTCCGTCGGTGGCAGCAGAACGGGCAGACCGCCCGCGGCCTGGATCTCCGTCATATAACCCGGACGCGTCACGATATTATCTGATCCCGGATAGATCTGCGGGATCACGGCGATCAATGGTTTCTGGTCTTTCATGTGCAATTGTCCCTTCTGTGCATGATTTGGATATATTATAGCGGATCTTCAGTGAAAGTACAATCTTTACAATCGGCACGATAGAGGAGTATAATACTGTTTGGTTCTAAAATGAAGCTGAAAAGGAGTATTCCATATGTTTGGAAGAAGACCGGACGGACGCCGTGTCAAAGGGATCGATCCCGTCGTCCAGATCACGCCGTATCTGATGCCTATGCGTTGTGACGCGCAGGTCATGCTGAAGCATGATGTCGACCTGGAAAAACTGCAGGCGTTTATCCGCAGGGAACGTAAAGTCAAGAATGAAGTGATCTCATATATGCAGATCGTGATCGCAGCGTATGTGCGCGCGGTCAGTCAGAATCCGGGCATCAACCGGTTCATCATGAACAAGCAGTATTTTGCCCGCAACAACTGCAGCGTAGCGTTCACATTGCTCAAAGATCCAAGTGATATCGATGCCGGCGAGACGGTCGTCAAGATCAAATTCGATCTGACGGACACCATCTACGATGTGCGCGACCGCGTGGACAAAGCGATCGAGGAGAATCGGGGCGTCGGCCAGAAGAATTTCGTCGATAAACTGCTGGCAGTCCTGTTTAAAGTACCTGGTCTTGCCACCTGCATCGTGAATCTGGTGCGCGTCCTGGACCGTTATGGCATCGCGCCGGGCATTCTTATGGAAGAACTGCCTTTCTACGTGGGCATGTACATCACCAATATGGCTTCCATCGGACTGCATGAGGTCAATCATCATATCTATAATTTCGGTGACGTCAGCCTGTTCTTCGGTGTGGGTATGCCGGAGCGTATCGCTGTCGTGGAAAACGGGGAGACCCGTATGAAGCGTTTCCTGCCCATCGGCATTACCGCGGACGAGCGTGTATGTGCTGGTTCGCATTATGCAAGGTTCTTCAACGATATGCGCCATTATCTGGAGGATCCGGAAGCACTTCTTGTGCCGCCGGAAACCATTCATTTCGATAACGGTCTGGAATACCATGAGCCAAAGGTCGAAAAGAAGGCGCAGGATGCATGAGCGATAGAAAGTATACGGTGCGGACGGTCCATATCCCGACAGAAGGAAGTACCGAAGGCGCTCCGATCCGGGCACTCGTATTCATGCCGACGGAAGATCCGTCGGGGATCGGTGCCTTATGGATCCACGGCGGCGGCTATATCGGCGGAATGCCGGAAATGGCGTACGCATCGCGGGCGAGAGACCTGGTGAAGACCTTCGGCATGACGATCCTTGCGCCGGATTATCGCCTTGCAGGGCAGGAACCCTATCCTGCCGCTCTGGAGGACTGCTATGCCGCGCTGCGGTATCTGCATGATCATGCGGAGGAACTCGGTGTCGATCCGGATCGGATCATCGTGGGCGGGGAGAGCGCCGGCGGTGGTCTGACGGCGGCTCTGTGCATCTACGCCCGCGATAAAGGAGAGATCCCGATCCGCTATCAGCTGCCCTTGTATCCGATGCTGGACTGCGAGGATACCATATCTTCCCGGGATAATCATGGGATCAATTGGGATACGGAACGCAACCATAAAGCATGGAAAGCGTATCTGAAGAACGTGCCCGGTCCGGTCCCGCCTTATGCTTCACCTGCGCGTCTGGAGGATTATCGAGGCCTTCCGCCGGCCTATACATATGTGGGCGATGGGGAACCGTTTTATGACGAAACCTTGACTTTTATCCGGAAACTGCAGGAAGCAGGAGTGCCAGCCGCGGTCGACGTCTACCCGACCAAGGTACATGCGTTCGACATCATGATGCCGATGCGGCCCATGAGTCAGAAGGCACGCAAGACCTTCCATGCACAGCTCACCATCGATCTGGAACGTTATGTCAACAGAAGGGACATCTTGTCATGAAAGAATTCTGGAGATTCATAAAATTCGCACTGTTTTCGGCCAGCGCCGGCCTGATCGAGATCGGCTCGTTCGCGCTGTTCAATGAGGTGCTGCACTGGCCTTACTGGCTCAGCTATCTGATCGCCCTGGTACTGTCGGTCGTCTGGAACTTCACCTTGAACCGCAAGTTCACCTTCAAGTCCGCGGCCAACATCCCGATCGCGATGCTGAAAGTCGCCTTGTTCTATGTGGCTTTTATTCCATTGTCCACGCTTTTGGAACATTTCCTGACCATGAACCTCGGCTGGAATGAATACCTGGTCACAGCCATCAACATGGGGCTGAACTTTATAACGGAATTTTTGTATCAGAGATTTTTCGTGTTCGGAAAATCCATCGATACGCAGAAATAAGACATACCAGCCGTCCGGGGAGAAATATAGCTGTATCAGAGATGACGCATGTGATATTGGATCGCTGCAAACGTGATAGAATTATTAGGGGGGATCTAAATGAAAAAGCAACTGGTTTCTGCCCTGGCTTTGGTCATGGCCTGCGTTCTTCTTGTCGCATGCAGCAAAGGCGGCGGAGAGAAACAAGATAACGCGAGTGGAGATGTGTCTGAGGCAATTTCGGACAGCAGTGTAACAGAAGACTCTGCTGACAAAGGTACATCCGAGGAAACATCGGAAGGCAGCATCGTAGAGGACTTTGAATTCACAAAGACCGCGTCCGAAGAGAAGCTGGAAAAACCGATCACTGCATGCGGTCTGTCATATGACGAAAACGAGGACCGGAAATACGAGAACATGCTGGACCAGGAACGGGAGAATATCCATCTCCATATCGGGATCCTCAGCATGGGTTATGAAATGGACTCGTATCTGGCGACAAGCCAGGCGGACAACGCCCAATATGCGACTTCTGTTGCGCGTGGATATCATATCCAGCAGGCAGACGCCACTAATGCGGACGGATCAGCAAAGTTTACCATGATCCGCTATACCAATTTCGAGGATGGCGGGGAAAACGATTATCAGTACATGGGAGATCTGGTGTATACGGATGGCACATCCGTCGCAGGCACGGAATTCATCTATTCCATCGACAAAGAATACGGCAACGGAGAAGAGGTCGAAGCCGCAATGAAAGCCAT
>JAFVHC010000274.1 GCA_017474705.1 Bacillota bacterium | reverse complement strand
CCAGCGCGCGGAAGATGTCCCAGCTTCTGGAGGGGACAGGGATCAAACTTCTCGACACACGCAAAACCACCCCGAACAACCGGATCTTCGAAAAGTACGCGGTCCGCATCGGCGGCGGATACAACCACCGCTACAATCTGACAGATGGCGTCATGCTGAAGGACAACCACATCGGCGCGGCCGGAGGTGTCCGCAAAGCCATCGAGGCTGCGAAAGCTTACGCGCCCTTCGTCCGCAAGATCGAAGTCGAAACGGAGAACCTGGACATGGTCCGTGAAGCAGTGGATGCCGGAGCAGATATCATCATGCTGGACAACATGGATCACGATCAGATGCAGGAAGCGATCAGGATCATCGACGGCAGCGCGGAGATTGAGATCTCCGGAAATGTAACAGCAGAACGCATCGAAGGCATAAGGGATCTTGCGGTGGATTATATCTCGAGCGGCGCACTCACCCACTCCTCACCCATCCTCGATGTTTCACTGAAAAATCTGCACCCGCTCGACCGGTAAAGGAGCTGAATGTGAAAGGAAAGGAACGTAGAGAAAAAATTATCAATGATCTGATGATGAAAAGAACCCCCGTCTCTGCCGGAACGCTCGCCCAAAAATACGGCGTCAGCCGCCAGGTAGTCGTGCAGGACGTAGCGCTTTTGCGTGCCCAGGGACTGAATATCCAGTCCACATCCAGCGGCTATCTTCTGGATAACGCCGTCCCGAACAGCCGGGTGTTCAAGTCTATTCACTCAGACGAAGAAACCGCCGAAGAACTCACGATCTGCGTGGACCTCGGCGGTTGCGTGAAAGATGTATTCGTATATCATCGGGCCTACGGCGTGGTCCGGGCGGATCTTAACATCAGCTCCCGTCTCGACATCCAGCGTTTCCTCGAGAGCGTATCCACAGGTCATTCCCGCTTCCTGAAGAACATCACGTCCGGTTATCACTATCACACGGTCACCGCAGACAGCAAAGAGGTTCTTGACCTGATCCAGCAGGCTCTCACAGAGCGCGGTTTTCTTGCGCCGCTGACCGACTATGAACCGGTCGATTTCAACGGCGAAGACTGATATGGATCACGGCTCTAGTGATCGTATGTGTTGCTTACATGCCGATAGTGTGTGTCGCTTACATGCCGGCTACATCGGTGTTCCCACTTCGATCAGGTTGCCGTTAGGATCATAGAAGCGTATGATTTTCTGTCCCCAACTGTGCGTCATGAATCTGTTGACATAGTTGACCTCCGGATAATACTTTTCAAGTTTTTCCACAAAGCCTTCTATGTCACGTTCTTCAAAATACAGTTCGCTGGCATTGCTTTCCGTAAGGATATCTCTCCCAAGGAACTCTTTCCAGTATTTCTCTTCCTGAAGGACCAGTCCTTCTGTCAGAATCATATTCCCGCCATTGTCAAGGATTATCTCAAGGCCAAACAGATCATGGTAAAACTGTCTGGATCTCTCGATGTCTTTAACTACGATCAGTACGTTTTTCAGCTTCATCTTTTTCCTTTCGTCAGTACACAAGTCGATTTCTGCCCCGGCATCCAAATGGCCCGACACGTCCATTCACGTTTTTT
>JAFVHC010000273.1 GCA_017474705.1 Bacillota bacterium | reverse complement strand
TCGAGCCTGAGAAGCTGATGGAGATGTACTACAAGGCCGGTGCCCGTTATTTCGTCGGCCAGGCCATGCATCATGACCATTTCTTCAATTTCGATTCTGACCTGAACCGCTTCTGCGCGACGAAAGTCGGCCCGATGAAGGACATCATCGGCCTGTGGAAAGCAGCTGCTGAAAAGTTCAACATGCCCTTCGGTCTGACCGAGCACATGGGCGCCAGCTTCTCCTGGTGGAAGGTCAACAAAGGCTGTGATAAGGAAGGCCCCTATGCCGGTGTTCCTTATGATGGCAATGATCCGGAATACCGTGATTTCTACTTCGACAATTATGAACATGTCGACGGCACGCCGGACATCTTCCCGACAACTCCGTGGTATACGCCGAACGAGAAGTATCATGAGTATTGGCTGAGCGTCATGAAGGAGATCATCGACAAGTACGAGCCGGATCTGCTGTATTCCGATGGCGGTCTGCCGTTCGCAACGTCCGATCCGCATACCAAGAAGGGTGCCGAGCCTGGCGATCCTTCCTTCCAGCCGGGTCTGGAAGCGGTTGCTTATCTGTACAACAAGTCCATTGAGAAATATGGCGAGAACCGCGCTGTCTACAACCAGAAAGACCGTCGTCCGCAGGTCTACACGATCGGTGTCCTGGACATCGAGAAGTCCCAGCTGCCGGGCATCCAGGAGAACGTCTGGCAGACTGATACCTGCATCGGCAACTGGTTCTATGACGTCCGTCAGGACTTCAAGAAGCCGGGCCACATCATCGAGATGCTGGTCGACATCATCTCCAAGAACGGTGTCATGCTGCTGAACATCCTGCAGCGTCCGGATGGTTCCCTGGACAAAGAAGCCATCTTCATCCTGGAAGAACTGGCGAAGTGGTTCGACATCAACGCCGAGGCCGTGTACTGCACGCGTCCGTGGAGAGTCTGCAGTGAAGGCGACAGCAAGGTCGTCATCGATCGGTTCAAGGAAGATGCCGTCCAGTGGACCAGCTCCGACATCCGCTTCGTGAAGAAGGACAACACCGTATACTGCCATATGATGCGCGCACCGGAGAATCGTGTCGCCGTCGTGAAGAGCTTCACGCCGGAAGACAAGATCAAGTCTGTACGTCTGCTGGGTGTGGGCGAAGTTCCGTTCGCTCAGGACTTCGGTATTCTGACAGTCAAACTGCCGGAAGAAATGCCGACACCTTATGTCAACGTACTTGCGGTAGAGTTAGCAGAATAAGTCCCGCGCCATGCGGAAGAGAAAGCCCACTGCTTGCAGTAGGGCTTTCTCTTACATTGAGCAGTACAAAAGGTAGGAGGAATCAAATGGAACAACTACGTATTGCGCTCATCGGCTGCGGTGGCCGCAGCAAAGCCCATCAAAACAGTTTTGAGCAGATGGACTGCGTAAAGATCGTGGCGGTGGCGGATCCGATCGAAGCGCGCCGCAATGAAGCCGCGGAGCGGTTCGGCGTGGATCCGGCGCGTGTCTATGCGGATCATACTGCGCTGCTGGACAACGAATCCAAAGAGACCGTCGATGCGATCGTGATCGCCGTCGAGCCGACGGCACACGTGGAGATGGAGACCCGGATCATCGATATGGAGATCCCATTCCTGGTCGAGAAGCCCTACTGCATCGACCTGGAGTACGCGGAGGACATCGCCCGCCGTGTGGAGCAGAAAGGCCTGATCACCAGTGTCGGTTTCCAGGATCGCTATCTGGATTTGGTCGACATCGTCAAGGAGGAACTGCCGAAGCACAAGCCGGGCGGTCTGGTCTATGGCTCCTGGATCGGCGGTATCCCCGGACCGTGGTGGTGGCAGAAGAAATCTACCTGCGGCGGTCAGCTGGTCGAGCAGAATATCCACCTGGTGGACGGGCTGCGCTATCTTTTCGGCGAGCCACTGTCCGTTTATGCGACCTGCTCGCGCGGGATCGTCCAGCCGGGTGTCGATGCGTCGGTGGAGTATGATACCGACGATCATTCCACGGCGGTCTATCGTTTCTCCAACAATGTTACCGTCACCCTGGTGAGCGGCTGTTATGTAAAAGGCATCCGCCCGCACAACGGCCTGGTCGTCACCTTGGATGATATGATCCTGGACTATCGTCTGCGCAACAATCTGATCATCACCACGGCGGAGGGCGAGAAGGACATCCCGCGGGGGGTGGATCAGACCTATCTGCTGGATGAAGCCTTCGTCAAGGCCATCCTGACGGGTGATCGTTCCCTGATCCGTTCGGATTACGCGGACGCGCTCAAGACCCATCGCATGGCCTTCGCTGCGAACGAGTCCATGGAGACCGGAAAGGTGGTGTATTTATGAGACTGGACGTTCCATTGCCATGCTTCTTCCGCGGCGTACCTTTCGGGGAAGCGGTCCGTACCGTAAAAAAGCTTGGTTATGAAGCCATCGAGACGTATAACTGGAAAGATCTGGATCCGGCCGAGGTGCAGGACGTCCTGGATGAGACCGGCATTGAGTTCTTGAGCATGTGTACGACGGATTTCCGCATGACGGACCCGAAGTTCAGACAGGAGTGGCTGGAAGGGCTGGAAGAGAGCTGCGAAGCCGCTGTGCAGATGCGGATCTCAAGGCTGATCACGCAGGTCGGCCCGGATACCGGCGCTCCGCGTGAGGATCAGCATGCTTCCATCGTGGATGCACTGCTGGAAGCGCGGCCCATCCTGGACCGCTTTGGCGTCACTATCATGGTGGAACCGCTGAACACCTATGTGAACCATCCCGGCTATTACCTGACGTCTTCCGCGGAAGCCTTCGACATCGTACGCACGGTGGACCATCCGTTGGTGAAGGTCGTGTATGATATCTATCATCAGCAGATCATGGAGGGCAATATCATTCCCAGCATCCTCAACAATATGGACTGCATCGCGCACCTGCATTCCGCAGGCCATCCCGGCCGCCACGAGCTGCAGTTCGGCGAGAATGATTACAAGGTGATCTTCAAGGCGGTGGATGAGGCAGGCTACAAGGGCTGGTGCGGTCTGGAGTACAACCCGCTCATGGATCCGGTGGAAAGTCTGAAGCTTACGAAAGAACTGTACGGATAAAGTCCGATCCTGCAAATGAAAACATGCTGCGCTCATGGGAGCCGTCCCTGAAGGCGCAGCATATTTTATTACATTTTTGAATTAACATTGACAGTTCGGGCCGCCATATATAAAATATAAATGTTTGAAAACAGGTCATTTGCACTGCGCAGGGTATCCCGGCGCAGATCCCAAGAAGTGAGGAATCAGATCATGAGTATTGCGATCGAAAATACCGGGAAACTGGGCTTCGGCCTGATGCGGCTGCCGAAAAAGGGACTGAAAATCGATGTGAAACAGACCGCCCGCATGGTGGATCTGTTCATGGAGGCGGGCTTCACTTATTTCGATACCGCGCACGTATATCTGGGTTCGGAAGAGGCGGCCAAAAAGGCTTTGGTCGACCGGTATCCCCGGGAAAGCTACACTTTGGCTACGAAGCTGTACGCGCCTTCCGCGCTTACGGAAGAAGTGGCCCGGAAGCAGTTCCAGACCAGCCTGAAGCGGACCGGCGCCGGGTATTTCGATTATTACTTGCTGCATTCGCTGATGAAGAACAATTATCAGAAGTATGAGCGGTTCCATCTATGGGATTTCGTCAATGAGCAGAAAGAGAAAGGCCTGATCAAGCACATCGGTTTTTCCTTCCACGATGGTCCGGAACTGCTGGAACAGATCCTTAAAAGCCATCCGGAAGTGGAATTCGTCCAGCTGCAGATCAACTATGCGGATTGGGAGAATCCCTCCGTCACATCACGGGCCAATTATGAAGTCGCCCGGAAGTACGGCAAGTACATCACCATCATGGAGCCGGTCAAGGGCGGCAGCCTGGCGAAACCCAATGCGGAGATCCAGAAATTGTTCAAGGACTATGCGCCGGATCGTTCTCCGGCTTCCTGGGCGATCCGATTTGCTGCTTCACTGGACGGTGTCTTGACGGTGCTCTCCGGCATGTCCAATGAAGCCCAGATGCAGGACAACATTTCCTACATGCGGGACTTCACGCCGCTCAATGAGGAAGAACAGCAGATCATCCGCAAGGCGCAGGAGATCCTGGGCCGGTCGAAAGCGATCCCATGTACCGCCTGCCGCTACTGTACGGAAGGCTGTCCCATGCAGATCCCGATCCCGGACATCTTCAGCGCGATGAACAAGCGTTTGGTCAACGGTCGGATCGAGGAAGCGGCGGCGGATTATCAAAAGATCCTGGCCAATGGTTCAGGTGCAGATGCCTGCATCGGCTGCGGCCAATGCGAACAAGCCTGCCCGCAGCACATAGGGATCATCGAGCAGCTGAAAGAATGCGCAGATGCGCTAAAATCCTGAAAGGAGATATAGAAAAAATGAAAAGAGCAAAATCTATCTTAAGCCTGATCCTGGCGGCACTGCTCGTGCTGTCTATGGTGGGCTGCGCTGCCAAGCCGGCGGCGGAGCCTTCGAGTGAAAAACCTGCGGAGACCTCTTCGGAGACCAAAGAGGAGTCTTCGGAAGAGGAAAGCGTACCGGAATCCTCCGAAAGCAGCGAAAGCGAAAGCGAAGAGAGCCAGGAGGAACCCGAGCAGGAAGCCTCTGGAGTATTTTATGAGCGAGACGGTTTCAACCTGAACGTCCCGGCAGAATATAGTGATCTGCTGGAAGTCACTTCCGGAGATCCGGAAAATGTATTGTTCCGCGTTGCTGAGATCGCTTCCATGGACGCCGCTGAAAAAGATGGCTACGGCAGAAACGACGGGCTTGGATTCCTGTTCAGTATCGTTCGCATG
>JAFVHC010000025.1 GCA_017474705.1 Bacillota bacterium | reverse complement strand
GCATTGGGTCCGCCGCTCCATCACAAATTATGGTGGTTCCGGGAAGATCTTCGTCGGAGGCCATTCAGCCGGAGCGTATCTCAGCATGATGCTGGCGTTCGACAAACGGTTCCTGAGTCCTTATGACATCGATCCGGATCAGGATATCGCAGGCTGGCTGATGCTCAGCGGACAGCCTACGCTGCATTTCAATATCATGAAATTCGAAGGTACGGATCCACGGCGGGTCATCATCGACGAGCGCGCTCCTTTATACCATGTGAACCGTTCCGAAGGTGCGCCGATGCTCATCCTTTGCTCAGACAACGATATCCCGAACCGTCTGCTGCAGAATGAACTTCTGGTCGCTTCTATGAAGGCGTTTTCCTATGCATCGGACATTTCCTTCATCACCATGCAAGGACATGATCACGTAAGTTATATGCTGCCGGATGCAGACGGGAGATTCCCCATCATGGAAGAACTTATAAAATTCATTGAAATGCACTAAAACAATAACCGCCGGTCGAGCCGGCGGTTTGTTTGTCTTTCGCTGATAAAAAGCCGGAGCTCTTATTGAGTTCCGGCTTCTTCGATGGATTCGAGCATTTCGTCGCCATAGATATGTTCACGGGCATCGATCGGTTTGTCGGTGATCACACCGTCTACATTCAATTCAACAGATTTTTCAAATGTATCCTGTCGATTGACCGTCCATACAACGATCGTTTTGTCGCGCAGGTGGATCGTCGATACGATGTTGGATGTAACATAGGAGATGTTCATACTGAAGAAATCCGCATATTCCAGATCATAGAACATACCTACGGAACCGCGCATCAGATACCCGCAGTACATGTTTTCGTCCATGCTCTTTATCGTTTTCAGTGCATTATAACTGAAGGACTGGATGATGCACTGGTCCTCCATTTCATATTCCTGGATCACTTCCATCGTGGCTCTGGCCAGATCCTCTGCTTTATTATAGGCGTTGACTTTCAGCTCTACGAGCAATGATATGTTCTGCTCTTTGCAGAGTTCCAGTACCTCAGAAAACATCGGAAGGTGCTGGCCGTCCGGATCTGTCAATGCTGAGAGTTCCTCTGCGGTGAAGTCACTGACCACCTGGTTGATGCCCCAGCATCGGCGCAGCGTCTTGTCATGATGCACGCAGACGATACCGTCTTTGGTGAACTGCACGTCGATCTCGATCATATCCGCTTGTGCGTCGATGCCATCCTGGATCGCGCCGAGCGTGTTTTCACGATAATTCGTAGTATACCCCCGATGCGAGATGATCGCCGTCTTCTCTGAGAATAGCGCATTGCTCAAACCGGTACGGCGTACGGAATACAGCATCAGTAAGTTGACAAGGAACGTCAACAGGACCGCAAGCAGAAGCATTCCCACAGTAAATCCGCCCTGCTTTTTGGCGTTCGGGTCTTTCGTCCGGATCAAAGGGGTGGCCTTCAGATGTACTTCCGGCGCGACCGTTTGATAATAGTACGACGCCACAAAAGCATATCCTGCAAAAAGAATGAGGCTGAAATTGATGAAATTCAGGAACAGACGGGCATAATGCAGGAACGTCAGGGTCATAGCCTTACGGACCTCTGCACGCACCAGCAATCGCGTGGCGATACGGATCACCGTGTAGATCGAGTAATTCATGAACCACAGCACAGCCAGGATCATGACCTCCCATACGACCAACCCCAACAGGATCCGGACCCAATGCTCCCGGAACAAAGCCAGCGACCTGCGGATCGACTGGATGCCGTTCGTATGTTCGGCAAGGTGGATCTGAAATGCGAACAGACCGCATAATGCCAGCAAAACGAACATGATGCCCACAACGATCAGGATCAAGTTGAATGGGAATCGCCCGAATGCTGCACGTAAAAGAGAATTGACAAGCGCCACATAGTTGTTCGTCGAGTTCTCGATAAAGTACAGCAGCATTGGTAACAAGGCTACGAGTATGGGATCATGATCCAGTTGCCTGGCTTCATCAGTTCGATGGTCCTTTTGAACCCTTCTTTGACCAGTTGGAACCATCCGATCTTCTTTTTATAGAATGACTGCTGATAACTGATCGCAAGAGAATTGATCGCAAAACCCTGAAAAGCAAGCAAAAGAAAGAAGATCACCAATAAAGTGATAAGGATGAGCGGATCTGTCAAAGCGGTGCGGATGTTCTGCGACGAGATATAATAGACACGCGAAAAACGCAGTGCCAGATGCAGCAAAACTTCGCACAGCGGAAACCAGACCACTGCGCCTATCGTTTTATAGATGATCTCCAGGAAGGTCAGGTATCCCAGACTTCTGGTAAATAAGCGGGATACCTGTTTGATGGTTTGTCTCATGATATCGCTTAAGGATGATGCCTGTTACTCAATCGGCCAAGGTACCCATCGGATCCCACGGATCCAGGTGGATCGGTTCGGTCATAAGAGCACTCTTCTCTTCTTCGGACAAATAGTCTTTGCGGATCACAGCCTGATAGACAAAGCGGTCGAACCAGGTCGGGGTCATCAGGTAATACCCCTTCTTGCCGTTTTCATCGCCCCAGCTGTTTTCAATCTTCCAACGGTTCGGCTGACCGTTTTCATCGAGATTGACACCGGTGATGACCATGGCATGGTTCATCGCGCTGCGCCAGTACAAAAGGCCATCTTCTTTCGACAGATCGAAATTCATGCAGAAAGCACTTTCATAATCGAAAGCCTTGTCATCCCAGACGCCGGCTTTGCGCTGCCCATCATATCCGACGTCGCTGCCGAACCAGACGATCTCGCCGGCTTTCAGCTGGTCCACGATGAGCTCTTTCATGCGGTCCATCGTAAGGTTCAGGTAGCACACGGGATATCCTCCGACCACGTTGCCAAGATGATCGACCGTGTATGTGCGTCCGAACGGTTTATTGAAAGTCGGCGCGTTGATGATGCTGATGTATTCTGTCAGATCGACGCCGATATATTCTTTCAGGAAAGTCTGCGGCGTAAGATCACGAATGATGCCGTATACACCATCTTTATTGGTGTATTCGAAATCGAATGTTTTTGGTGGTACTCCGAAATTGGTGCATAAGAAACCATACATCTCGTTCAGCATGCTTTCTTTACGCTCATGGAGTTCCTCTGCGGAGGCACCATTGCGGTAAGCGCGTTGGATCTCGGACGCGTAGATACTTAAGCGTCGGTTGATCAGCCTGTTCATACGACCGGTATGACTGCTTTGATAGGTCTCCTTCATGGCATCCTGCGGGACGACACCATATTTCTCGATGACATTGACCAGCATGTCCCACTGGCCGCCGTCCTGGATGCCGGTCTGCAGAAGCCACGTCATGACACGGTCGTCCGTAGGACGGTCTGCCAAGGTGATGACGGTTTCCAGGAAGTAATTGATCTTTTCGAATTTATCCCAGAAAGCGGTATAATTCTGTGATAATTCGAAATTTTCGAGTTCATATTTTTCAGCGATCTTTTCACGCAGGACGTTCAATCCGGCGAAAAGCCAGCAGCGACCACTGGCCATCTGATTGGCCACTGGCAATGTCTTGGCTTCGATGGAAAAGTGGAACCGTTCTGCGTTACGTGCCTCTGAGACACTGCAGATCGTATCGACCGCATTGTCCGTAAGCGCATTGCTTACCACTTTCAGGACCGGATTCGCCCTGAAATTTTCTTCATACTTCGTGATGTTCGCCAGTTCGATCGACTTCATGATACGACCCCTTTCATGATTGTTCATTGGCTTTCAGACGTTCTGCCTGATCCGTGGTAATGATATAATCCAGCATCTCATCCAGATCCCCATCGAGGATCTCGGTGATGCGGTGCGTGGTCCATTTGACCCGGTGATCTGTAACGCGGGACTGTGGGAAATTATAGGTGCGGATCTTTTCGCTGCGGTCTCCGGTCCCGACCTGGCTGCGTCGATCCGCCGAAACGCTGTCCTGCTGCTTTTTCAATTCCATTTCATACAGTCTGGCGCGCAGGACCTGCATGGCTTTTTCCTTATTGCGCAGCTGAGATTTCTCATCCTGGCATGTCACGACCAGCCCTGTCGGGAAATGTGTGATGCGCACAGCGGAGTCCGTCGTATTGACGCACTGTCCGCCATTGCCCGAGGCACGATAAACGTCGATGCGCAGATCATTAGGATCGATCTCCACGTCGACCTCTTCTGCTTCCGGCAGGACCGCGACCGTAGCGGTGGACGTATGGATGCGACCGCCGGATTCTGTCGCGGGCACGCGCTGTACCCGGTGTACTCCGCTTTCATACTTCAATTTGGAATATGCACCTTGCCCTTGGACCATGAAAACGATCTCTTTGAATCCACCGATGCCGTTTTCATTGACCGAGATCACCTCGACCTGCCAATGGACGCGTTCCGCGTATCGGCTGTACATACGGAATAGCTCGGCGCCAAACAAGGCAGCTTCATCGCCACCGGCTCCGGCGCGGATCTCGACAAAAACATTCTTATCATCGTTGGGATCTTTGGGAAGAAGAAGGATCTTCAGTTCCTGCTCCGCCGTCTGGCACAGCTGCTCTGTATGTTCCAGGTCCTCCCGGATCATGGCACGCATGTCCTCGTCGGATTCTTCCTGCAGCATGGCCTGCGCATCGGCAATGTCCTGACAGGCCTTTTTCCACTCCCTATATTTGGTGATCAGAGGTGTGAGCTGCGCATGCTCTTTCATGATCTTCTGCCATTGTGCCTGATCACCGATGACCGTGGGATCGTTCAGACGCATGCCTAGTTCTTCATAATGGCCGCACAGAGCGTCCATTCGTTCAAACATAATAATATCCTTTCACACACCGGTCCAGGCCGGCGAGGTCTTTACGGACTTCGATTTGAGTAAAGCCGGCATCCTGCAGGATCTGCGGTACACTTTCCCCTTGGTCATATCCGATCTCAAGGTACAGACTGCCGCCGTCTTTCAGGACTTTCGGTGTCTCCGCTGCGATGCGACGATAGATATCCAATCCATCGAGGCCGCCATATAAAGCAAGTTCGGGCTCTTTGCGCACCCGCGCATCCAGATGCTCCATGTCAGCCGCGCTGATGTAAGGCGGGTTGGAAATGATAAGATCGAAAGTCTCACCCGTCACTGCTGCGCAAAGATCGCTGGATCTCCATTCCACTGTTTCAATGCCCAATAATGCAGCATTTCGCTCAGCAAGCTGCAAAGCGGTATCCGACAGATCGACACCTATGCCGGTCCATCGATCCGCATATTTAGCCAGGCTCAAAGCGATGCATCCGGTACCTGTTCCGATATCCAGGAAGCGGATCTGATTGCTTCTTTGATCCTGCAATGCCCATTCTGCCAGAAGTTCAGTCTCCGGTCTGGGGATCAAG
>JAFVHC010000272.1 GCA_017474705.1 Bacillota bacterium | reverse complement strand
CGATGTTGGTTACATCACCCCCGGTCTCGGCGATGCCGGCGACCGCTTGTTCGGAACAAAATAATTTGTCAGAGAAGGTTTTCGTACGTCATATATGGCGCACGGAAACCTTTTTTTGTTTTAACACATGAAGGAGGGAGTATATATGATCCGAGTTGCTATCGTAGGCCTTGGCAACATATCCGCCGCACATATCGAAGCTTGGAAGACCTTCCCGGACAGAGCGCAGATCGTGGCCATGGTGGATATCATCCCGGAAAAGGCCAAAGCCCGCGCTGAGGAGTATGGGATCGATTGTGATATATATGATGACCATCATCAGATCCTGGACCGCACGGATATCGATCTTGTGGACGTCTGCACACCACCCTACGTTCATGCGGAGATCTCCATCAATGCGCTGAAAGCGGGCAAGCACGTCATATGTGAGAAACCGATGGCAGCGTCGCTGGAGGAGTGCGATGCGGTCCTTGCGGCGGCACGGGAAAGCGGCCGCCTGTTTTCTTCGATCGCCCAGAACCGGTTCCGCACCTCCGTGGCGCGGCTGAAGGCGGTGCTGGACAGCGGGATCTGCGGGCCGGTCAAGCACTTTACAGTGGATTCTTTGTGGTGGAGAGGCCATTGCTATTACGATCTTTGGTGGCGCGGTACCTGGGAGAAAGAAGGCGGCGGCTGCACTCTGAACCATGCGGTCCATCATATCGATATGCTGGGTTGGATGATGGGCCTGCCGGATACGGTGACTTCCGTCCTGACCAATGTTTCACATGACAATGCGGAGATCGAGGACTTGTCCGTATCGGTCCTGTCCTATGGAAATGCTTTGGCCACCGTAACGGCTTCCGTCGTACATCATGGGGAGGAGCAGCAGTTGGTGATCCAATGTGCGGATGCCCGGATCTCTGCCCCGTGGAAGGTCTATGCCTCGGGCAGTCTGCCCAATGGCTTCCCTTATGAAGACACTGAAAAGGAAGCGAAGATCCAGGCGCTGTATGAAACACTTCCGGAAGTGCGTTATGAAGGTCATACGGGGCAGATAGACGACGTTTTGAAGACGCTGGAAGAAGGCCGCCTGGTCCCGGCGATCACCGGCGAGGACGGACGGCGCACCATCGAACTGATCACCGCGATCTATAAAGCCGGTGCCACGAAGACACCGGTCCGCCTGCCGCTTGCCAAGGACGATTCATTTTATACGGTGGACGGCATCCGTGCAAGCGCCCCGCATTTTTATGAAAAAACTGCCTCGGTCGTGGATCTTGGCGGCGATACCGCGATCACACTGGGCAGCAAGTATTAAAGCATCAAAGGAGAAGCATCATGAAAGACACGAAACAGCAATGGTTCAAAGAGGCTAAATACGGCCTGTTCATACACTGGGGCCTGTATTCGGTATTGGCCGGTGAATGGAAGGGTCAGGAAGTAGAAGGGATCGGCGAGTGGATCATGAACCGGTTCCGCATTCCGGTGGAGGAATATCGGCCGATCGCGAAACGATTCAATCCCGTCAACTTCAACGCGGATGAACTGGTGCGCCGCGCGAAAGAAGACTGGGGCATGAAGTATATCGTTATCACGACCAAGCATCACGATGGTTTCGCCATGTACGATTCCAAGTGCAGTGATTATAATATCGTGAAAGCGACGCCCTTCGGCCGGGATATCCTGAAGGAATTGCAGCTTGCCTGCGAGAAATACGACATGAAGCTGGGATTCTACTATTCGCAGGCCCAGGACTGGGATGATCCGGATGGCTACTATGCCGGCATGGACAACTCTCAGAAGGATTTCCGGGCATACCTGGAGCGTAAATGCAAACCGCAGCTGCGGGAACTTTTGACGAACTATGGCGATGTGGCCTTGATCTGGTTCGATACCCCCATGCAGATGACGGAAGAGGAGAGCCAGGAACTTTTCGATCTGGTCAAGTCGATCCAGCCGAACTGCCTGGTCAGCGGCCGTATCGGTAATCACCTTGGTGAATATATGTCCACAGGTGATAACTTCATTCCGCTGCAGCCTTATGCAGGCGACTGGGAAGTCCCCGCGACGTTGAACGATACCTGGGGCTTCAAGAAGAATGACCATAACTGGAAAGAGGCGGATCATATCCTGCGTCTGCTGCTCAAGATCAACAGCCGCGGCGGAAACTATCTATTGAACATCGGTCCGACCGCACTTGGCGATGTGCCGGAGGACAGCATCCGCATCCTGAACCAGGTGGGGGATTTTGTTAAGAAGAATGGGGAAGCGATCTACGGTACCAAAGCGATCCCGGCACCGGTCTACGATCTGGAGTGGGTCATCATCACAGGGCGTCCGCACAAACTGTATTTGAACGTGATCAAGCCCACACGTCGCGTCCATATCGCTGCCGTGGACAACCATGTGACCCGTGCCGTCCTGCTGGAGACCGGTGAGGAGCTTGCATTCCGTACCGGCGGGCCGACTCGTCCGACCGGCAACATCACTGTTATGATCCCGGAAGAATACAAAACAAAAGCTTTCTACACCATCGCACTGGACAT
>JAFVHC010000271.1 GCA_017474705.1 Bacillota bacterium | reverse complement strand
GAAAAGCTTCTTTCCCTCGATTCCGAGAAATATATGCAGTTGTTCATCAAAGAGAACGGAGTGCTTGATTATACTACAGCCAGAGAAACGCTTGGGTATATCGTTCGCCACTATCAACCGTTCAGTTTTCTGCTGCATCCGGATCTGCTGATGGCCATCCCTCATGGCAGCAGCGTCATTGAACGTAAGGCGATCCGGGACCTTTGCGTCCAAGCCGGTTTCATGAGAAAGGTCTGTATTTCATCGATGAACTGCTTGCGGCTGCCATCGGTGCAGGACAGCCCGTGCTCGAACCCGTCGGTTCCATGGTCATCAATATCGGCGGAGGAAATACCCAGGCCGGCGTCTTTTCCCTTGGGGGCCTCGTATGTTCCGGTTCTCTGCATAATGGCGGGCGGGAACTCAGCCGGCAGATCATGGAATATGTACGGAAACAATATGGCATCATGATCGACATTTCCACCGCCGAGCGGGCAAAAATGCGGATCGGAAGCCTTTTGCCGCAGGATATGGAGATCGATCAGGTCACTTTGAACGGCCGCAACATGCAGACCGGCATGCCGGACGCGGCTGTCGTCACGACAGAGGAGATGCGGGAAGCGATCAATCCGGTCGTTACCGAGATCGTCGATTGCATCTATCAGGTCCTGGAGCAGACGCCGCCGGATCTGGCCGCGGATCTCATAGAAAACGGTGTCACCGCCACCGGCGGTGCCGTACAGATGCACGGCCTCATCGAACTCATTGAAGAACGCACTCATCTTAAAATCAATTTAGCCAAGCACACTTCGGACGCCGTGATCCGCGGCGTCCAGAAAGTGATGCAGGATCCATCGGCCTGGAACGGGGTTTTTTCAGACTTATTGCAATAACGGATCCTTATAAAGGAACTATATATGAAAAAGATACATAGACAGAAGATCAAATGGAGGAGCAGGTTCCTGCCCGGCACGGATGCCATACAGACGATCCAGGATCGTACACCGCTCAGAATGTCGACTAAATACCGACTTTCCGCGGTTGCGGTCTTTTGCGTGATCTGTCTGTTCATCACCGTCATCCTCGGTCAGTCCATCGAACCTTTCCATACATTCTATGGGAAGATCGCGTATCCTTTCCAGAAAATGTATCTCAGCGTCGAGAATTTTGTCTCTGATACGGTCACGACGTTGAAGCGTATCCGCTCACTGGAAAAGGAAAACCAGCGGTTGACGGAAGAATTGGAATACTATGTGTATGAAAACACGACGCTGAAGACGGAAGTCATCCAGAGCGAGGAGATCCTGGCGCTGTACGAACTGGATCATTACTATGAAGCATATCCGAAGACCGGTGCGCAGATCGTCGGTCTGTCCAACAACAACTGGTACGATTCGCTGATCATCGATAAAGGCATCGCTGACGGGATCGCAAAGGATATGCCTGTTCTGGCTTCAGGAGGCCTTCTTGGCCGTGTTACGAAGGTCTACGAGCATTATTCTGTCGTTACGACACTCATCAACAGCGAAAGCCGGATCTTTGGTGAAGTCAACCGTTTGAATCGCAGCATCGTCAATATGTCCGGTTCTGCCGAACTGGAAGGCGCTGGCCTCTGTATGATCGAGTTCGACCCGAACGAGACCGATCTGGTGGCGGGTGATGAGATCGTAACATCCGCCTTGGGTGAGATCTATCCGCCCGGTCTTTTGATTGGTACTGTCACGGAGATCCAGCCTTCAGAAAACGGTCTGACCAACACCGCGCTCCTCAAACCGGCGTCTGATACGACCGGTCTTTCCTATGTGCTCATCATTACGGAACTTTGGAAAGAGGATATGAAGGCCGAAATGGGAGGAGCACAGCCATGAAAAAGATCATCCTTCTGTTTCTCTCATTTCTGATCGTCATTCTGGAATCCACATTGATCAGCCATTTTCGGATCGGGGGCATCGTTCCGAATCTGACCTTGATCACAGTCATGTCGGTCGCGTTGTGCGATGGTTCCAAGTCGGGACGGCATATCGGCTTTTTCATGGGTCTGACGCAGGACGTTCTGTTCTTCCGGTCGATCGGATACTACGCGCTGCTATATTACTTGCTCGGACATATCAGCGGCATCGCGCGCCGGGGCATCCGCCGATCGAATCTGACCAGTCTGTTCCTGTTCATCATCATCGGTGACCTGAGCTACGGGCTCGTAAACTATGTGTTCCTTGCCTTCTTGCGCGGACATACGGACCTTCCGTATTATCTCCACAAGATCATCATACCGGAAGCCGCATATACGTCTTTCTTTATTCTGCCGCTGTATTGTTTTCTTGCCTGGGTATGCAGGATCCTGGAACATCTGCGTATCAAAGATGCGATCTCTCATGATCTGATGCGCCGCGAAGAGGTCGAATCATGAAACCGATCTTAACGTTTTTGCGAAGGATCGTCGGCAACCGCATCATGTGGACTTTGGTCGTAGTCATCGCCGTGTTTGCCGGTCTTGTCCGCAATCTGTATATCATGCAGATCCTCAACGAGAGCGAATATGTCGAGCGTATGTATGAGGATACGGTCGAAGAGTTCTCCATCGGCGGCGCCAGAGGCAACATTTACGATTGTTATGGCCGCCCGTTGGCGATCAATACGACATCGAAATCTTTATATTATAAAACGGACAGCGACAATCCGGCCTTGAACGCATCTCTTCTGGAGCTGCTGGATACATTGAAGGCAAATCATGAGGAACTGGCGATCCGCGACGAACTGCCGATCCGCTACGATCAGTATTCCGGTTTTTATTTTACAGACCGGTACGCGAATCCCACCGGGACCGCGAGGCTCAATTTCATAGCTGAGATCTTCGGGACCAAGCGTTCGGACCTGACGGAAGAGCAGGCCGCTTCCACTGCTGAAGATGCATACTACCGCATGCGCGATATCACATTTTCAATAGATCCTTCACTTCCCATGGAAACGGTCCTGGTCCTGATGAATATCCGCTATGTGTTCTTCCAGAATCGTTGGAATCCGGAAGAGCCTGTTCTTGTGGCGGAAAACATATCCGAGAAAACACAGGCGATCGTTCTGGAACAGTCTGACCGGTACGTCGGTTTTTATGTCGAAACCGAATATACCCGCACGTATCCACAGGGACCGTATTTCGCACACATCATAGGGTATACGGGCCGCATCTCGGAAGAGGAGCTGGAACGCAACAAGGATAAAGGTTATACTGAGGCGGATACCATCGGCAAGGCCGGCCTGGAAGCTGCCTTTGAAGAAGACCTGCGCAGTGTCAAAGGTACCGTCGCAGTGACATATTCCGGTCGCACCGGCGAAAGGATCAAGGAGGAGACTGTCGTTTCCCCCTCCAAAGGCAATGATCTGATCCTTACGATCGATGCCGATTTCCAGAAAGAATGCTATGATCTTCTCTACAAGAATGTAAAAAAGCTGCTCATGGATAAGATCACGGGCTATCACCAGGATGACAATGAATCCTACTCTGCGATGGACGTGATCACAGCCCTTGTCAACAATGGTTTCTTTGATCTGTATACTATCCAGGACAGCAAGAATTCTGAAGCCGTCCGCTACATGACCGTTTACAACAAGGAAGCCGAACGTGTCATCACGGAACTGGAACATTATCTGTTGGATTCCGACACGATCCTTGCCTATTATCCGGAAGACATGCTGGAATATCTGACCTTTATCGTGGCGTATCTGCGAAATCAAGGGTATCTGGACTATGCCTACCATGACGACACTTCCGACGTTTATGTTCGATACGTCGGCGGTGTCGCTACCGCCAGAGAATTTCTGGATTATTGCTATAACAGCGGTTATTTCACCCTGGAAGAATTCGGCTTGGACGGATTTACACCTGCGGAGAAGGGCCTTCCGGTCATCGTTCATACGATCCTTGAGGCGATCCGTCATAACCGCTCCTATGAACAGCTCGTCTGCACCAACGTCCTCACCAAGGACCTGTTCAGCGTCCACGATTTCATACTGCTTTGTTATGATCTTGGGTTCCTGGATAATAAAGATGGTTCGCGCGAGGATTACGCAGAAGGCAACCTCGGCAATCTGTCATTGCTGCGCATGAAGATCGAAAACGATGAGATCACGCCGGCGGATATCAACCTGGACCCATGCTCAGGATCGATGGTCGTGACCGACTGTGACAGCGGCAAAGTACGTGCGATCGTTAGTTATCCTTCTTATGATACCAATCTGTATCTGAACAGCCCCAGTTATTATAACCGTATCCTTGCGGACCAATCCGCACCGATGATGTTCCGTGCCTTGCAGGAGCTGCGTGCACCCGGTTCGACGTACAAGCTCTGCACAGCGGCCACAGCCTTGCAGCTTGGCTATATAACCACCGCAAACTACGTCTACGATGATTATGCGTATCCGAACGTCAACAGTGTGGCCAAACCTGTTTGCTGGAGCAAGACCTCGCACGGCAGCGTCAACGTCATCGACGCGATCAAGGTATCATGCAACTATTTTTTCTATGACGTCGGCTATCATCTGTGCGATCCGCTGCCGGATAAAACGTTCAACGATCAGTTTGGTCTCGAGAAGCTCGACCACTTTGCAATAGAACTAGGTCTGGCCACCGAGACCGGGATCGAACTGCCGGAATCTACGCCGCGTCTCTCTACCGAGGACGCCGTACGTTCTGCGATCGGACAGGGCGGCAACGCGTTTTCCGTGGCGAATATCAACCGCTACACCAATACGGTTGCCAACGGTGGAGACGTGTATGATCTGTATCTGGTCGATCAGATCAAAAGCGCGGACGGAAAGATCTTGTTCAAGAAAGATCCTAAACCGGTCTCGCATGCGGGCGTCTCAAAGCAGAATCTGGATATCATAAAAGAGGGCAT
>JAFVHC010000270.1 GCA_017474705.1 Bacillota bacterium | reverse complement strand
ATCCTCAGAATCTTCCGGGGAGACCGGCGGCCGACGGAACAGAGAGGGTAGTGGCGGGACGGATTTTGAGGAGTTGGCCTGCTGCAAATGGCCGAATCGTGAATTGTAGCAGGCCGGAGAGCTATAAATATCCTGCTGCAGATCCTCGGATAGCAACCATGCCCCCAAAAACCATGGCGGTTACGAAACGTAACCGCCATGGTTGACAACCCGCGGACCTGCTTTATACTGAAACTGTTCATAGATGGCGCGCATCTGGAGCAGAGGTTTTGGATAAGACAGACGAGAAGATCCTGAAGCTGTTACAGGGAAATGCCAGGATGAGCTGGCAGGAACTGGGAGATGCCATCGGCATGTCCCGCGTGGCAGCAAAGAAGCGGGTGAAGAAGCTGGAGGAAGCCGGCATCATCCGGGGGTACAACACCACCATCTACAGGGAAGGTGAGGTCACGCTGCTCATCGACATCGAGACCACTCCGGAAGGCTTCACGGACGTCCTCAACTACATGGGGACCCGGACGCTCGACATCCGCCAGATCTACACGACGACCAAAGAGAATCACATACACGCGGTCGCCGTCTCGACCTCGATCGAAAACCTCAGTTACATGACAAAGATGATCACCCGGCATTGTGCCGGCAGCATAGAACACATCAGCTGCCATGCCGTGCGGGAGATCGCCAAGGATGTATACGGAGGCGTCGGTTATGAACAAAGAAGCAAATCTGAAACAGATCTTTGACGGAATGGAAGGTGTTACACTCAGGGAGAAGCGGGGCGGCCTGTTTCGGTATCCTCTCCATCTCACGAAACAGATGCGTGAAACCGGGATCGAATCCCTCGACCTTAGCCAGCGGTCCAACAACTGCCTGAAACGTGCCGGCTACGACACGATCGGCGAGCTCGCGGAGGCCATCGCCGCAGGAAAGAACCTGAAGAATGTGCGCAACTGCGGGGCAAAGAGCATCCGGGAGATCATGGAGAAACTCTTTCTCTACCAGTATCACACAATGCGTCCGGAAGAACGGGAGAAGTACCTCGCGGAAGTGATCCTCCACAATGCGATATGTGTTTCTTGATGTGGACGGGGTACTGAATTCCGACCTTACCCCGGACGATCCACAGAGTTTTACCAAACTGGATGGGCGGAACATCGCCGTTTTCAGGGAACTCATGGAATGTCTCTATCACAGATACGGCCGTGACAGCGTCCGGATTGTCCTGTCTTCATCCTGGCGCAGAGGGGAGGGCGTCTTTCGCGAAGACGATCCGCTCCGCGGGAAACTGGATACCGCGCTTGCGCGCGAAGGTCTGATCATCGATGCGGAGACCCCGCAGATAGGAGACCAATCCGGCCGCGGCCTGGAGATCATGACCTGGCTGTCAGTGCATCACGCGGAGCTCGACGGGTATCTCGTACTGGACGATTGTCTGTTCGGCGATTTCAGGCACTATCGTATCACGCGTCACTTCGTGCAGACCACCTGCTGCGGCCGCTCGGGAACGGGCGGCCTGCAGCCGAAACATATCCCCTATGCACTGTGTGCGATCGAACGGGAGATCCGTCCGGATGAGACCGGATTGCTGAAGAACCTGAATAATGGTGCAGATCGTTCCCTATAGGAACGATCTGCGGCTCATTGCATAAAGAGTTGCGACTCGTTATGACCGGATTCGCTTTCAGGGATAAATCTTCTTCATGCATGCCATGAATGCGGCTTCCGACATGTTGGCCTCGGCGGCAGCATTTGAAACAGACAGCAATCCGTTATGGACCAGGGAAGACAGAGTCTTTAGGATACCTTGCTTCTCGCCGCGTTTTTCGCCGCGCTTTTCCCCGCGCTTCTCACCACGTTTTTCTGCTTCCTTTATATCCTCTTTGCAGATTCTGTTGAAATACTCACGCACTACATCACTCATATCATCATCTCCCTTCTCCAAGGCATCATACACCGCCCGGTTCGCCGCAATACTCACCTGCAGCACCGCATCGATATTTGCCAGGTCGCCAGGATCCGTCAGATCAGCCGTCTGATCGGCAAAACGCTGCACATCCTCCACACTGGCACGATCCGACAGGATCCGCAGCGCCGCATGATCCGCACTCAGCCGGCTCGTAACAACGATCTGTATCGGCATCATCGTGATCCCGGTCACATAATAGATTCCCGGATACTTCTCCTCGATGGACGCGCCAAGTTTCTGAAGAGTGTCCATCATTTTGCGCGGGTAACGATCATGAAAGACCGATACAGTCAGTTCATCCGCAGGGATCGCGTCCACGGTTGCGCCCATGCCCTTGTAGAGAAAGGCGTAACCGATCGTCTTGTACAGATCGTCTATGGTCAACGAGTCCGCAGGAGATTTATACTCGACGATGTTGTGCCCGCGGAAAATGCGGCCGATATCCACATCGATCACCGCCTCCGGATCCTTCTTGATGATCAGCATATCCATACGCAGCGGCTCCTTGCTCAGCTGGTGCTCCGGCTCGAACGTCAGCTGATCATCGAACCTGACCATCTGCAGCTCGATCCCTCCACAGAAACCGGGATGCCACGATATTCTGTTATGAGCCTCCGCACCCAAACTCATCCTATCATGGGAGCGATACACGGACAATACCAGTGGCAGTAGGATACATGCTGAGATTCCTTTCTGCGCT
>JAFVHC010000269.1 GCA_017474705.1 Bacillota bacterium | reverse complement strand
CGGTATGCAACAAATACGATATCAAGATGGCCATCCATCCGGATGATCCGGCATGGAGCGTCTTCGGCCTGCCGCGCATCATCATCAACAAGAAGAACATCCTGCGTATGATGCAGATGGTGGATGATCCGCACAATGGCGTTACCTTCTGCTCGGGTTCTTATGGAACCAATCTGGAGAACGATCTTCCGGATATGATCCGTTCTCTGAAAGGAAGAGTACACTTTGCGCATGTACGCAACCTGAAATTCCATTCTCCGACGAATTTCGAGGAAGCCGCGCATCTGTCTTCCGATGGTACCTTCGATATGTATGAGATCATGAAGGCCTTGTATGACATCGGTTTCGATGGACCGATCCGTCCGGACCATGGCCGCATGATCTGGGATGAAGTCGCGATGCCGGGTTATGGTTTGTACGACCGTGCACTTGGTGCCACCTATTTGAATGGTCTTTGGGAAGCAATAGAAAAGAGTCAAACGAGATGAATAAAAGACAAGTAAGACAGATCTTGAAAGATACTGATTTCGTCCATACCGGCGGATCAGCGGAAGAACTGCGCGTAGCAGAATATCTGGCGGAGCAGAGCCGGGCGATCGGCGCGGAAGCGCATCTGGAACCGTTCCCGGTGGAGATGGCTGACATGCATGCAGCCCGCCTTACGGTGACCTATGCCAATGGCACGACTGCGGAAGTCCCCTGTGAAGGTTTCCGCCTGTGCGGCAGTGGCGAGGTCGATGCCCCGTTCGTGTACCTGCCGAATACGGATCCTGCGTCGCTGACGAAGGTCAAAGGGTCTATCGTCATGTTGGATACAGGCATCCCGTTCTTCACATATCAGGACCTGATCGATCATGGTGCCGTCGGTATCATCACCTATGATGGAAATCTCAGATATCGTGACAATGATATCGACGCGAGAGAATTGAGACCTTATGTACGTGGTGATAAGGAAAAGATCCTTGGCGTAAACATCAATGCAAAGGAAGCTTTCAAGTTGATCAAAGCCGGCGTGCAGCAAGCAAGGATCTTCGTGGATGAGACCGAATATGCCGGCGAGTCCCGCAACGTCGTTGCGGAGATCCCGGGCACTTCGGATGAGTGGATCGTGCTGACCGCCCATTATGATACGACGCCCTTGTCCCATGGTTCTTACGATAATATGTCCGGCTGCATCGGCCTGCTGTGCATCATGGACAACATGATCAAGAACGCACCGCACCGTTACGGCCTGCGGTTCGTCTTCTGCGGCAGCGAGGAGCGCGGACTGCTGGGTTCCAAGGCTTATGTGAAAGATCATGCCGAGGAACTGGAGAAGATCTGTCTGAACATCAACCTGGATATGATCGGCACCTTCATGGGCCGCTTCATCGGCTGTGTCAGCGCTGAGGATGCATTGGTTTCCTACATCAGCTACATGGCTTCCGAGATCGGTTTCGGCATCAACGTACGCAGCGGTGTCTATTCCAGTGATTCCACGCCATTCGCGGATCAGGGTGTTCCGGCCGTGTCCTTCGCGCGCATCGCAGGTCCCAGCCAGGCCACGATCCACAACCGCTATGATTCCCTAGAGCTCCTGTCCGATGAGCAGCTGCTGGCGGACGGCGCCTTCCTGACCACGTTCACGGCCCATATGGCGGATGCTGTGAAATGCCCTGTCAAGCGTGAGATCCCGGAGAACATCAAGAAAGAACTGGATGAGTATCTGGCCCGCAAACGTAAAGGCTGACATAATTCCATGGAGTATGCACGTGCCACGCACGGCTTCGGTCCGTTGTATGACAGCGAAAGCCGCATCCTCATCCTTGGCTCCTTTCCTTCCATCAAGTCACGGGAGCAGGCCTTTTTCTACGGTCATCCGCAAAACCGTTTCTGGAAGGTCCTAGCCCGCGTCTATGGAGAAGAGGATCTGAGGAGCATAGAGGAAAAGAGCGCCTTCGCGCATCGGCATCATATCGCTTTGTATGACTCCATCGAAGCCTGTGATATCAAAGGCTCGAGCGATAGTACCATCAAAAACGTAGAACCGGCGGATTTGTCTCCCATCCTTGCGGCGGGACAGATCTGCCGGATCTTTACCAATGAGAAACGTTCGGCGGAAATGTTCGAAAAATACCAGACGACCGAGATCCCCATGATCTGTCTGCCGTCCACCAGCCCGGCCAATGCGGCCTGGAGTCTGGAGCGGCTGGTCGATGCCTGGAAGATCATATTGGATTATCAAGAGGGAGCATTATGATTTCTTTTGCAAGTGATTATACGACTGGGATGCATCCGAAGATCCTGGAAGCGTATGCCGCGACCAATCTGGAACCTTTGCCCGGATATGGTATGGATGCCTACAGTTTTTCTGCCGCGGAAAAGATCCGCACATATATCGGGAAACCGGAGGCGGAGGTCTTTTTCCTGACAGGCGGCACGCAGACCAATGAAACGGTCATCAATACTATGCTGGAGCCCTGGCAGGGTGTGATCGCGGCCGGGACAGGTCATATCCAGGTCCATGAGGCCGGCGCCGTGGAGTATACGGGACATAAGGTCCTTTGCCTCCCGTCCCATACCGGCCTGCTGGATCCTTCGGAAGTAGAAGCCTATATCAAGACCTTCTATCAGGATGAATCTCACGACCATATGGTCTTTCCTGGCATGATCTACATTTCCTATCCGTCAGAGATGGGGACACTGTATACGAAAGAGATGCTGACCCGCTTGTATGATCTTTGCAAGATCTATGACATGAAGCTTTTTATCGATGGAGCTCGTCTTGGCTATGGGCTTGCTTCTCCGGCTGCCGACATGACGATGCAGGAACTGGCAGGTTTGTGCGATGTCTTCTACATCGGTGGTACCAAAGTCGGAGCACCGATCGGCGAAGCTGTCGTCTTTTGCGGTTGCCCGGCACCCAGGCATTTCATCACGATGGTCAAGCAGCATGGAGCGATGCTGGCCAAAGGCCGCATGACCGGGATCCCTTTCGACGTTCTTTTTACGGATGATCTCTATATGCAGATCAGCCGCCATGCCATGGAGATGGCGGAACAGCTGAAGATGATCTTTCAGTCGAAAAGATACGCATTTGCCTGGACGTCGCCTACCAATCAGCAGTTCGTGATCCTGCCCAACGAGCAGATCGAAGCCCTGCGCGGCGAGGTCGACTTCAGTGTCTGGGAACCGGCGGATGAAACACATAGCGTCGTGCGCTTCGCGACCAGCTGGTCCACGACCGTGGAAGACCTGGAGAAGCTGGACGCTCTTCTATAAAGTAGTTATCCCGATATTCGGCCTTTCATCCCAGAGCGTTGCTCAAAACGGCAATGCATGATAGTATCGCCTTAAGGAGGCATGTACTATGAGCAAGCCATTTCATGATATATATACCTCGTCTCAGGGCATGATCCTGAACGGAGAACCGGTCGATCGAGAAGGAAAAAAGCGAAGACCGATCAAGGAACGTCCGCCTCGCAGAAAGGGCCGATGGAAGAAAGAGAGAGGATGGATCTTCATAGGGATCCTGCTGTTGGTCATCTTTGCGCCGCTGCCGGTTCCGTTTCATCAGAGCATGACGATCCAATATGTGAAATCTGAAGAAAAAGAACTGCTGCAAAGTACAAAGCTGGAGATGAAAGGGTGGATCCTTCGTTATGCCATCAAACAGGATCGCTTTACGATGCAGCTGCGGGAGCAGGTATTGACAGATGGAGCGATGACAGACAGTGGATGGATCCAGATGAGGGGCAATTTGTTTTATGACAGCCTGACGTCGGAAATGCCGGACGGAATGATGAATTTCTGCTTCGACAGTATCCCGGAAGGGTTTTCACCCATGTTTACGGAGTTCTTTACAAGTTACTTCGCGCCGGTGATGAAGGATGATTTCTCATGGATCCTGGCGCACAGTCAGTCCTCCTTCGCCGTGGGACCCGCCGAGGATGTGGATGACGCCGCGGCGCAGATCATGGAATACCTCGATCTGAAGAAATAAAAATGGAGTGTGAAAAACGAGATCATCGTTTTTCACACTCCTTTGTTTTACAGAAGATGCACTTAGTAGCAGACTTTGATCGTCCGGATCTCGAATGGCCGGAAGGAAAGAGGCAGCGCATGACCGATCATCGTCAGGGGTTCCTGCACCTCTTCCAGCATATTGGCCCTGTGCGCCGTTGTAATGCCCTCAGAAAGAGTCAGAAGGGCATTGGTGCGTGTTCCCTCGGCTTCGTACAAACGAAGGATCAGAGCGCGTTCTACGTCCTCACAAGGCTTGATCGTTTCGATGATGATATTGGGTTTGTCGACGTTCGCGATCTGAGGAAGATCCAATGCGCCTCCGGCATAGACCGGATGATAGTTCAGCTGGTAGGCCGGTCGGACGACCGCTTCCGCGGAGAATCCGCAAGGATGGGGCAGGAACGAATAAACTGCATGATGATCGCCATGATCGCCGGTATAATCGGGCCGCAGACCGCCTTTATGCAATGACAGTCCGACATGAGAGCCGTCAACACTGATGCCGTATTTGCAGTCGTTGAGGAAGGCGATGCCGTATCCCGGCTCGGAGAGGTCGGTGTATTTATGCTGTGCGACTTCAAAACGAGCCTGTTCCCACGTGGTGTTCCGCGTCGTCGGCCTAAGGACGTGGCCGAACTGGATCTCATGACGGGCATGGTCCGCACGGACGTCCACGTCGAAACGTACTTTCAGGAACCTATGATCATCCTGCCAGTGCATCAGTGTGTCATAGCGGATCTCCGGTGTATCTGCGAAGAAGATCTGATCCTGGTCGATGGTGGATCGGTCACTGATCCGGTAGGTACGGCGGATGACCAATGCCCATGGGCCGTCGGAGACGACCGCACGGGAGATGCAAACTGCACAAGGCGTGAATTTACGCTGGATGTCCGGATCCAGGTCCCAGTTGTCCCAGGAAGAGGGTACGTCTTCCGCCATAACGAAGGCACCCAAGGGCAGAGGATCCGAGGACAGTTCTCGTCCGGCTTTGATATCGTAGCAGGAGGTCATGAAGCCGTTCTCATCGAAGACGATCTCGTAGAACGGTGTGGAAAGACGGTTGCCCTCGTACCGGAAAGGTGAAGGTCGATCTTCTGATGTTTCGGGCAAGGAGACGCTGCCGTAAGCAGGGATCTCCAGCCCTCCAAGGATGCAGTAGGGATGGCCGTTGAGATTGGTATATGGCTGGCCGGGTGCCATTCCCTGCGGAAGGATATCCTGTGGGATGAACAGCGCATCTTTTCTGGCGAAGGACAGAGGGTTCCATACGGTCGGTGCGGTTTCATCATCGGCAGAGAGAAGCTCCCGGATCGCCCTTTTTGCATCGGACAGAACGCTGCGCATATCCGCCTTGCATCGATCGTGCGCTTCGGGGATGCAGGTGCCGGGCAGGATATCATGGAACTGGTTGACCAGCAATGTTCCTAATAACGCATTGGATCTGGAAGCGTCGGCCGGTGTACCTTCGGCCATGGCCTTTGCTGCTGTCAACCATTCGAGATCGTGCAGCAGGACTTCCGCCTTGCGGTTGTTGTATTTGATCTCGTGCTGGTTGGTCAAAGTGCCCCGGTGCAGCTCCAGATACAATTCACCACGGTAGATATTGGGGTCGGTGATGTATTCTTCCAGACCCTGCATGAAGCGGGAGACCGTCATCGTTTCGGACCGAGGTACTTCGTTCAGATCGCGGACCCGTCTTGCCATCTCGATCATTTCGAACATGGGGCCGCCGCCGCCATCGCCGAATCCGTAGGAGATCAGTTTGCGGTCGGTGACACCTTTCTGTCGGATCGAGGCAGCCTGTTCGATCAATGTCTTCGCATCCGGCCAGGTATGGGACTGGTTGAAATGCGTCAGAACGCGGGTCCCATCCAGGCCTTCCCAGTAGAAAGTATCGTAGGGGAACTCGTTCGTATCGTTCCAGGAGATCTTGGTGGTAAGGAAGTACTTCGTGCCGCATCCCAGCATGATCTGCGGGATCGCCGCGGAATAACCGAAGGTATCGGGCAGCCAGAAACAGTCAGCGGTATAATCGAAGTATTTACGGGTAAAGCGTTGCCCCCAAAGAAACTGGCGGATCATGGATTCGCCGCCTGTGATATTGCAATCGCACTCCACCCAGACGCCGCCGTTCGGTTCATAACGGCCTTCTTTGACTTTTTCCCGGATCCGTTCGAACAAGGTGGGATAGTACCTGCGCAGCATGTCACTGTGGAAGGCGGAACTTTGGATGAATCGATACTCCGGATACTGTTCCATCAGACTCAGTTCGTTAGAATAGGTGCGCGCGCATTTCTTTAAAGTCTCTTCCAAAGGCCACAGCCAGGCGGTATCCATATGGGAATGGCCGATCAGAGCGATCATCGGCGCATCGGCACCGTTCGTTTCCGCGAGGATCTCTTTTAGATAGGCATGTGTCGCAAACAGCCGTTCGAAAAAGACTTCTTTGGCAACGCTGTCCGGATCATACAGAACGGTTTCATGGACACGGTTCAATGCATTGATGGCCCTGGCACGGAAAAAACTGCCTTCCGGCAATGACTCCGCCAATTGGTCCACCGTCTTCAGATCGAACCAGTATTCCAGAAGAGCATCGTTTTTCGTGCAGAGATACAGACCGTCATACGTATACTTGAGATCCAGATCGGACGAGTCGAAAGGATCGCAGCCCTGGTATTTATGACCGGCGTAATATTCAACGGCGAGATCGATGGTCTCTCCTGCACCGGCGTTTTTGCGGATCAGATCACAATAATGGTTGCCGTGACCGGTATAGACGATCTTGGTGTTGAACGTACCCGAGGGTTCTCCATTTATATAGAGCATGGCCTCATATCCGCCAAGACGCGGCATCAGGAACAGATCCTTGCCATCCAGACGTTCCGGCACGGTATAGTGGCTACGGACCCAGAGGTACTGTTTCGGGCCGCCCCATGGCCAGCCTTTTCCTATAGATGCATAGGTCAGATCTTCCGGTACGGAATAGTATTGCTTCGCGGTCTGACAGGCTTCTGCCGGCAGTTCCTCTTCGACATGGAACAAATAGGGGACCAGAGTATCTTCCAGACGCTGGAGTTTTTTGAGCATGCGTGCTGTATGTGCTTCGGGGAGCATGAGCGGTACCTCCTTATGATCAGGTTACGAGTATTATCATAAAAATATACTGGAATGTCAACCGGGGCTATGCTACAATATATGATATGTTATAAAGGACAGTACTATAAGGAGACGTCATGTCAGAATTACATAAAGAGGATTATCAAGAGCAGCGCTGCCTTTTGTGCGACGAACCTACAGAGGTACGCATGATACCGCAGCAGCGGATCATCGAGAAGATGAACGACTATATGAGCCGCAGGGACTATGCCGGTGCGGAGCGCCATCTTTTGTATTGGATGGAAGAAGCAGAACTGGGGCATGATGAGCGCGGCCAGCTCATGCTGTGCGGCGAGCTTGTCGGCCATTTCCGCAAGACCGGCAATAAGGATCAGGCTATGAAGTACGCGGAAAAGGGTCTGATGCTCGTCGACCTGCTGGATTTCGCTGATACATTGAGCGCTGCTACCTTGTACGTCAATATCGCTACGGCCTGCAATGCTTTCGATGAGAACGAGCGCGCCGTCGAATTGTTCCAGAAAGCGCGTGTCATCTATGAACAGTCTGATCGTACCGCGCCGGTTCTTCTGGGGGGACTGTATAATAATATGGCCCTCACGCTGACGGATCTTGATCGTTATGAAGAGGCAGCCGATCTGTATGAAAAAGCGTTGGGGATCATGGAATATGCGCCGCACGGAGCTTTGGAGCAGGCCATCACCTGGCTGAATATGGCAGATCTGTATGCCGCGGCCGAGGGAGAGGAAGCGGCGGAATCCAAGATCTTTGATTGCCTTGACAAAGCAGCGGAACTGCTGGATACACCATCGCTCGCACGGGATGGCTACTATGCTTTCGTATGTGAAAAGT
>JAFVHC010000268.1 GCA_017474705.1 Bacillota bacterium | reverse complement strand
TCCGCCATCGTACTCGTAGCTACTGTCCGTGCGCTTAAGTATAACGGCGGCGTAAAGAGAGATCAGCTCGGGACAGAGAATCTGGAAGCGCTTGCTGCCGGTTTCGTCAATCTGCAGAAGCATATCGAAAACCTGCAGCTGTATGATGTACCTGTGGTCGTTACGTTGAATGCGTTTGTTTCTGATACCGAAGCAGAGACGAAGTTCATCGAGGATAAAGTCCGCGCTATGGGCTGCGAATTCGCCCTGGCCCGCGTATGGGAGAAGGGCGGCGAAGGCGGCGAAGAGCTGGCCAAAGCCGTACTGAAGACTCTGGAAGAGAAAGAATCCCATTATCATCCTCTGTATCCTGACGATATGCCTCTCGATAAAAAGATCGAGACGATCGCCACGAAGATCTATGGTGCGGATGGAGTCATTTACGGCGCCGGTGTCAAGACCCGCTTGAAGAAGTTCGCGGAGATGGGCTTCGGCAACTGCCCGGTCTGCATCGCAAAAACGCAATATTCTCTGTCGGATAACCAGAAGAAACTGGGCCGCCCGACCGGATATAAGATCACGATCCGTGAAGTCAATATTTCTGCCGGCGCCGGCTTTGTCGTCGCCATCGCGGGCGATATCATGACGATGCCGGGTCTGCCGCCGGTACCCGCAGCAGAAAACATCGACATCGATGAAAACGGTGTCATCACAGGTCTGTTCTAAAAGGGAGAAATACATGGAAACCAAGATCATTGATGGGAAACAGATCGCGCGGGAGATCCGTGCGGAGCTGAAAGAGCGTATCGCCGCACATGTGGCTGCAGGCCGTCCCACGCCGAAAATGACTGTCATCCTGGTGGGTGAAGATCCTGCCTCGCAGGTCTACGTTGCCAATAAAGAAAAGGCATGCGGCTGGATCCGTATGCAGTCGGAAACACTGCGTATGCCTGCTACCGCAACGACGGACGAGGTCATAGCGGCGATCGAACGGCTGAATCAGGATGAGACCGTGCACGGCATTCTGGTGCAGCTGCCGGTGCCTGAGCAGATCGATAAAGAGGCCGTACTCCGGACCATCGATCCGCGCAAAGATGTAGATGGGTTCCATGTCATCAATGCCGGACAGCTGTTCACCGGCACGGGAGATCCCCTGGTCGCTTGTACACCGTCCGGCATCATCCAGATGCTCAAACGTACCGGGATCGAGATCACCGGCAAAAACTGTGTCGTCGCCGGCCGCAGCAATATCGTGGGCAAGCCCATGGCAATGCTCATGATGAACGAAAACGCTACGGTCACGGTCATCCATACCAAAACCAAAGATGATCGCGAATTCATCAAAAACGCGGATATCTTTATTTCTGCTGTCGGTCGTCCGAAGCGCTTCACCGGGGACGATATCAAAGAAGGCGCCGTCGTGATCGATGTGGGGATCCATCGCACCGAAGAAGGTTTATGCGGGGATTGTGATTTTGAATCCATGCTCGGTAAGGCTTCCTATATCACACCGGTACCTGGAGGCGTCGGTCCGATGACGATCGCCATGCTGCTCAGCAACTGTCTGAAAGCTTACGAGGGTCAAATATGCCAGTAACTGTATCGTTTGTATCCCTTGGCTGTGATAAGAACACCGTTGACAGCGAGATCATGCTGGAGCGGCTGTTGGATCATGGATATGAACTAGTCAAGGATGATGCCCTTGCCGAGGTCATCATCATCAACACCTGTGGTTTCATCCAATCAGCACAGGAAGAATCCATCGAAACCATCCTAGAGATGGCTGCGTATAAAGAAACCGGATGCTGCAAAAAGCTGGTCGTAACGGGTTGTCTCGCCCAGCGCTTTGCAAAAGAGATCGGCGAAGATCTTCCGGAAGTCGATGCAGTCGTCGGAACAGGCAGCTATGAGGACATCGTTGAAGTCCTGGATGAACTGCTTCGGACCGACCGGAAGGTCGTACGTCTCGGCGCGCTGACGGAACGGGATCTCGGGTATCAGAAACGGCTGCTGTCCACGACAGGGTATTATGAATACATCAAGATCGCGGAGGGCTGCGACAATTTCTGCACCTACTGCACGATCCCTTCGATCCGCGGTCGCTATCGTTCGCGCAAGGCGGAGGATATCATACGGGAAGTGCATGATCTTGCCGAACAGGGCGTCACCGAACTGATGGTCGTGGCGCAGGACATCACGAAATACGGCAAGGATCTGGACGAGGATATCGATCTCTCGGATCTGCTGTACATGTTGTGCCGGGTCGAAGGTATCCACTGGATCCGCCTGCTGTATTGTTATCCGGAAGATATCACCGATGAACTCATTCAGACTATGGCGTCTGAAGAAAAGATCCTTCCGTATATCGACATGCCGATCCAGCATTGTGCGGACAGTGTCCTCAAGCGCATGAACCGCAAGCACTCCAAGGCCATATTGAAACAGGTCATGGCCAAATTGCGGGACGCTATGCCTGAGGTTTGCATCCGTACCACATTGATCACCGGTTTCCCCGGTGAAACGGAAGAAGAATTCGAGGAGATGTGTGATTTCGTCAGAGAAGCCGGGTTCGATCGGTTGGGTGTCTTCACATATTCTCAAGAGGAAGGAACGCCGGCTGCCCGTATGAAAGATCAGGTGCCGGAAGAAGAAAAAGAGCGCCGCAGAGACGTCCTGATGCAGATGCAGCAGCAGGTCAGCCGGGAGATCTCCGAGTCCCTGATCGGCAGTGAATTGAAAGTCATCGTGGAGGGAGAGATCCCTGACGCGGTGGAAGAAGGGTATGTGTACAGTACACGCTCGTACCGGGATGCCCCGGACATCGACGGTTTCGTGTTCGTTACGACGGAGGAACCGCATCAGTCCGGAGACTATATCCGCTGCCGTATCAGCGGTGCGTATGAGTACGACTTGATAGGAGAAGAGATCTGATGGAAACAAAGAAAAAGATCGATTTAAACATCGCCAATAAACTGACGACCCTCAGGGTCCTGCTGATCCCGGTATTCATTGTTTTATATATGACGAGACTGCTGCCGCATCCCTGGAACCGCATTGCCGCGCTGGCTGTATTCGCCCTTGCTTCGTATACCGACCATCTGGATGGTTATCTGGCACGCAGCCGCGGTCTGGTAACGGACTTCGGCAAATTCATGGATCCGTTGGCGGACAAACTATTGGTCATCTCTGCGCTGATCTGCTTTGTGGAACGGGGCGAACTCGCGGGATGGATCGTAATCATCATAGTAGCACGCGAATTCATCATCAGTGGATTCCGCCTGGTGGCGGCATCTAAAGGAGTCGTTATTGCGGCGGCCATGCTGGGCAAGATCAAGACAGTCGTGCAGATGATCATGGCCATGCTGATCATTCTGGGTTGGCAGTACAACTGGTATCAGATCCTGATCACGATCAGCGCGTACCTGTCCATGATCCTGTCGATCGCATCGGTCATCGAGTACATCTACAAAAACAGGGAAGTATTGTATGAAGAATAAAGAATGGTCCGCAGAGATCATCGCCATCGGGACAGAGATCCTGCTGGGGGATATCGTCAATACCAACGCATCCTACATCGCCAAGGGCCTTGCGTCGCTGGGCATAGATCTGTTCCATCAGCAGGTGGTCGGAGATAATCCGGAGCGGGTCCTGGAAGCGTTTCGACTGGCGTTTGGCCGGGCTGATATCGTGATCACCACGGGCGGTCTTGGCCCCACAGGAGACGATCTTTCCAAGGAGATGGGAGCCGTATATTTCGATGTACCTATGGTAGAGAACCAGGAGGCGCGCGCCAATATCGAGGACCGTCTCAGACAGATGCATCGTGATATCACGCCGAACAACTGGAAGCAGGCCATGCTGCCGCAAGGGGCTGTTCCACTGCAGAACGCACATGGTACAGCACCGGGCTTCGTCCTGCGCAGGGAGGACAAGATCCTCATCATGCTGCCCGGACCGCCTTCGGAAATGCGGCCAATGTTCGATGAGCAGGTCTGTACATATCTAAGGAGCCTTTCCGATGAAGTCATGCTGTCCCGCACACTGCATCTATGCGGGATCGGTGAATCCGCACTGGAATATCGTCTGCATGACCGCATGGAGCGCATGACGAATCCTACGCTGGCGCCGTATGCTAAGACCGGCATGGTGGATCTGCGGATCACGGCGAAAGCTGCGACGCAGGAAGAAGCGTGGGCTTTGATCAGTCCGGTGGAAGCGGAGCTTCGGCAGGAATTGGGCACCTTGATCTATGGATCAGACGAAGATACCCTGGAAAGTGTGGTCGGCCGTCTGCTGATCGAGAAAAAAATAACGGTCAGTGCGGCGGAATCCTGTACAGGAGGCCTTTTTTCCGGACAGCTGATCAACTATAATGGGATCTCAGAAGTGTACAAGGCCGGCTTCATTACGTACTCCAATGAAGCCAAGGAACAGTTTCTCGGCGTACCGCATGAGGTGCTTGTCCGGTATGGAGCCGTCAGCATGCAGACAGCACGCGCTATGGCAGAAGGCGCGGCCCGCGCTGCCAAGACAGATGCCGCTGTCGCCATCACCGGGATCGCAGGACCAGGCGGCGGAACACCGGAAAAACCCGTTGGGCTCATTTATGTGGGGGTCTGCGTACGCGGCAGGACGGAAGTCCTGGAACTGCACTTAAAAGGCGACCGGCAGGAAAACCGTCACCGGACGGTCATCCAGGCGCTGAACAAACTCAGGCTCATGGTTCTGGAGGAACCGGATCCGGAAAGCTGAGAAACTGTACATAAAACACTGTACATATTTCGAAAAACAGCCTTTTATATACTATAGAGATTATTCAGGAGGTAACTTATCATGGCAGGTAATGAAAGACAAAAAGCATTGGAGGCCGCCATCTCACAGATCCAGAAAAGCTACGGCCAGGGTGCGATCATGAAACTGGGCGAATCCGTCAACATGAACGTCGAAACGATCCCGACCGGCTCTTTAAGCCTGGACGCAGCTCTTGGCGTCGGAGGTATCCCTCGCGGCCGCATCATAGAGATCTACGGCCCGGAATCCAGCGGTAAGACCACGGTTGCGTTGCATATGGTCGCAGAAGCGCAGAAGCGCGGCGGCATCGCCGGATATATCGATGCGGAGCATGCAATGGATCCGGCATATGCACGAAATCTGGGCGTGGATATCGAAAATCTGTACATTTCCCAGCCGGATAACGGCGAGCAGGCGTTGGAGATCACGGAGACAATGGTCCGTTCCGGCGCCATGGATATCGTAGTCGTGGACTCCGTTGCGGCACTTGTGCCCAAAGCTGAGATCGATGGCGAAATGGGAGACTCCCATGTAGGTCTGCAGGCGCGCCTTATGTCGCAGGCGCTGCGCAAGCTGACAGGAGCGATCAATAAGTCCAACTGCATCGTTGTCTTCATCAACCAGCTACGTGAGAAAGTCGGTGTCATGTTCGGCAATCCTGAAACAACGACCGGCGGCCGTGCGTTGAAGTTCTATGCCTCTGTGCGTTTGGATGTGCGCCGTGTCGAAACACTGAAAGCGAATGGAGAATTCATCGGCAACCATGTCCGGGTCAAAGTCGTGAAGAATAAAGTAGCACCGCCGTTCAAAGAAGCAGAATTCGATATCATGTACGGGCAGGGCATCTCCCGCGAGGGCGATATCCTGGATCTCGCGGCAAATGAAGGTATCGTCGTAAAGAGCGGAGCATGGTATAACTATAACGATGAGCGTCTGGGACAAGGTCGTGAAAACGTGAAAAAACTGCTGCACGACAATCCTGAACTTATGGCCGAGATCGAGCATAAAGTCCGCGTCAAACTGGGTTTCGATGCCGCACCGGAAGAAGCAGAAGCTGAAGAGTAAATACCAACATTCAAATGAGAACTGCAGGTAAAAACAGGCGCCGGATCCCGGAGTTCGCTTCGGAATCCGAGCGCAGTTCTTTTTACAGGAATGAAGCGCTCCATTTTCTGGATTTCAAAATGCGGACGGAGGCGGAGATTCGCACTCATCTGAAAGAAAAACAGTGCCCGCTGGAAACTGCGGATGAGGTGCTGGATTTCCTGAAAGAATATCACTATGTGGATGATGCCCGTTATTCACTATTATTCATACGCCAGGAGCAGGAACTCCATCATCGTTCGCGTAAAGATATCACCAACCGTCTCCTCAGCAAGGGCATCGACGGAAGCCTGATCTCGGTAGCTTTCGACGAGAACGGAACGGATGATGAGACGGAGTTAGAGATGGCACGCTGGCATCTTCAGAAAAAGACAAGGACAGAAACCGTCAGTGCGGATAAACTCATGGCATTTCTGGAAAGAAAAGGTTTTTCTTATCGCATCATCAAAGCCGCGCTTCTGGAAGTGGAATCTTCAGAAGAGGAATGGATAGATGATACTATGTAATCAAGAGACGGTTTTCCGTCTCTTTTTCTTAATGATCCTGTAAGATATCGCGTTGTATGTCGTC
>JAFVHC010000267.1 GCA_017474705.1 Bacillota bacterium | reverse complement strand
TCATGAGCAGACGCTTAATGACGTATCGTCCCATAGGAACCCTCCTAACTTTGAAGAGGAGCTCCCTTCACAAGAGATCTGGGAGCTCCCATGTTATGCGTTACAGTTTTTAAATCGATTCGGAAATGGGATGATTAGTCGTTGACCAGCATCTCAACTTCCTTGAACTGGTGGACGAGACCCGGGTGGATCTTGGCACCGGTGATGCCGGCAACAGCACCGAAGGTCAGGGTCGGCTGTGCGATGGGCACCCAGGGGATGATCTCGCAGGTCAGCTTGGTCTGCAGTTCGAGGTAGAGGGCGCTTCTCTTCGCGGTGTCTTCTTCACCTGCCGCAGCATCGATCAGAGCGTCGATTTCCGGATCCTGCAGGTGGGAATAGTTGCGGCCGCCGGTGGAGTACATCGGGTTGCGGTACATATAGTCCGCGTTCTTGCCCGGCGTCCAGGAAGCGATGTACAGTTCTACGCCGTTGGTGTGGCCGTCAGAAGTGTTCAGCTCGGTCAGAGCGGAGTTCTGCATGGTTTCGATGGTGATGGTGATGCCGTACTTGGACAGCTGGGACTGCAGCTCAGTCGCCATTTTCTGTCTGTGCGCTGCATCGGATGTGACAAGAGGAATGGTCATTCCGTCTACGCCCAGTTCTTCAAACAGAGCCTTGGCTCCATCGGGATCGTAAGGAATGCCTTCGATGTCGTGATAGTAACCCATGTCACGGCAGTGGATGTTGGTGGATACCTGTGCGTAGCCGTCCCATGCTGCGATGACCATATCTTCCTTATTGATGGCCTTTGCGACCGCCAGACGGAACTTCTGGTTGGAAACGATGGACTTATCGTTCTGCAGGTTGAAGCCTACGAAGTTCTGCGTACGGCCAGTCTCGGTGATCAGCTGCAGGTTTTCGTCTTCGATCAGTCTGTTATAGTCGGTTGCGCTCGGGCTCATGATGACGTCGACTTCGCCGTTTTCCAGAGCGATCATACGGTCGGAAGCCTCGGGGATCATCTTGAAGACGAGTCTCTTGGTGTTTGGAACGGGATACAGCGTGCAGTCTTCGAAGCGGACGAGGGATACGTAGTCACCGGAGACGAATTCCTCGAACATCCAGGGACCGGTACCGATCTTGACCGCTTCTTCCGGAGGCATGCTCTCGAAAGCTTCCTTGGACAGGATCGCCAGAGAGTTTGCAGCGAAGGTGTAGTTGAAGTCTACGTCGCCGTTGACCAGTTCGATGTCGAAGGTCAGATCGTCAACGATCGTGAACTCCTTGATCTTGGCAGCATAAGCGGACGTGGTGGAGAACTGGGGCGCTCTTTCCATCAGGGTCCAGCGGACGTCTTCGGTGTCCAGGATGGTGCCGTCATGGAATTTGACGCCTTCCTTCAGAACGAATCTCCAGTGCGTCGGATCGATCATTTCCCAATGGTCGACCAGTTCGCCTTCGTTCTGCATGGTATCGAGGTTGGTATCAGTCAGCAGATCGTGCGTGCAGTCCTGAACGATCTGGTTGGTTTCAGCGGTGGTTTCCATCGGGTCGATGGTGGTGAACTCATCCGCCATACCAATGACGATCTCCTCCTTGTAGTGCGGCTCGCCGCTGGGTTCTTCTCCTCCGCTGGGTTCAGCGGGTGCAGGCTCGTTGCCGCTGGTGCAGGCAGCGAGGGAGAAGATCATGGCCAGTGCAAGCAGTAGTGCAAGAATCTTCTTCATGTTTTTCCTCCTCAAAATATGAACAACAAAAGTTTTTCCCTTGCGGTGAATGAAATAATGCAAATACCGTGCCAAACGGCACGGTACTTAAAATTCAGGCGTTTCTGTAATAGAAGTGAAACAATTGCGCGGCATTTTTTGCATTCAAAGTGCAATTTTTGCCGATGCGGTCACTCCTTTAACCCATACTCATGGATCTTGTTTAAAAGACCGCGTTTGGAGATCCCCAAGTCGTCCGCGGTCTTGTCGCGGCGTCCGTTGTTTTTCTTCAGCGTCTGGGAGATCGCCATCTTTTCGATCTCTTTCAAAGAGTGGTTGGCCAGATAGGATTCCAATTCCTGACCGCTCCCGTCTTCTTGCAGAGAACGGTACTCCTCCCGAACCTCCCTGGGAAGGTCTCTCGTATCGATCATGTCTCCCTTGCAGACGATGCAGGCATACTCCATAATGTTCGCGAGCTGGCGCACGTTGCCAGGATACGGATAATTGACCAGCAGATCCTTTGCCTCCTGGGTCATACCGGTAATGCTCTTGCGCATTTCGAACGAATTCTGCTTTATGAAATGTTCGCACAGCAGAAGGATATCCTCTCTTCTTTCGCGCAGCGGCGGGATCTCGATGGACATGACGTTCAAGCGGTAATAGAGATCTTCGCGG
>JAFVHC010000266.1 GCA_017474705.1 Bacillota bacterium | reverse complement strand
GACGCGGACGGCACGCTCGCCTGGAAAGTGCCGCAGGACGACGGCTCCGTCTAGTTCGTGCCCGTCAAATGCGACGTCGATATTTCCCACGTCAACTTCTCCTATGATAAGGAGCGACAGATCCTGAAGGATATCAATTTCGACCTGGAGAGCGGTCACAGCATCGCGATCGTGGGTCCTTCCGGCTCCGGAAAGAGCACGATCATCAATCTGATCCCCCGTCTCTACGATGTAGATAAAGGCTCCGTCTCCTTCGATGGGATCGATGTGCGCAAACTGGATCTGGGCTTCCTCAGGCAGCAGATCGGCGTGGTCTCCCAGGAGACCTATCTCTTCAACGGTTCCATCCGCGACAATCTGCTGTATGCCTGCCCCGGAGCAACCGAAGAAGACATGATCGAAGCCTGCAAAAAGGCCAACATCTATGATTTCATCGCGGCACAGGAGGATGGGCTGGACACCATGGTCGGCAACCGCGGTCTGAAGCTTTCCGGCGGCGAGAAGCAGCGCATCTCCATCGCCCGTGTCTTGCTGAAAGATCCCGCTCTGCTGATCTTCGACGAAGCGACCTCCGCTCTGGACTCCATTTCCGAAAGCAAGATCCAGGAAGCGATCGATCCCATCGTGCAGTCCCGCACGTCTATCCTGATCGCCCATCGCTTATCTACGATTTTGGCGGCGGATGAGATTCTGGTCCTGAAAGACGGCGAGATCGTGGAACGCGGCACGCATCAGGACCTGGTCGGCGCCGGCGGCGTGTACACAGAACTGTACAATACGCAGTTCAAACGCATCGATGAAGCCTGATCCTCGGCTTGGTCACACATCTTCATCCAAAAGCAACGATCCTGTGGGTATGTTTTACGTGTGCCTTTTGGAAAAAGCATACATTTCCACCACTTTTGATCCAAAATGTATGCCTCTCGGCAGCAGAAAAATCGCCGCATACATACATTTCTTCTCAAAAAGCACAAAATGTGGGTATCTCGAATCTTTTTCAGATCTCGAGATACCCACATTGTTATACTTTTCATTCTGTTATGTATGAATTCTGCTTCAGCAGATCATCGAAGATACATACAATAAGGATCATTTCAGCAAGAAATGTATGAATCTTACGATTTTATCCTTTGACAGCGCCGGCTGTGACGCCTTCGACGTAATACTTCTGCAGGAACATGAACAGCGTGACGATGGGGATCGCCACAATCACGCAGCCTGCGGCGAATTGCGTGAACAGGTTGGTGTCGGGATGCGTACCGAACAGCATGGAATACAATCCGACGGAGACCGTCCAGTACCTGGCGTTATCCGCTCCGATGATGACCTTCGCGAAGATGAAATCCATCCACGGTCCGGTGAAACTCATCAGTGCCTGATAGATGATGATCGGCTTGGCCAGCGGTAGGATGATCCGCTGGAAGATCTTGAAGCTGGTGCAGCCGTCCAGTTTGGCAGATTCGACCAAAGCGTTCGGAATAACGTCGAAGAAACCTTTGGCGATCTGGAATCCCATACCGGCACCGGCGCTGTAGGCCAGCACCAGACCGATCACGGAATACTCGGGATGGCTCGGATTGCCGGTCAGTCCGATGGACTTCAACAGGAAGTAGATCGCGATCATGCTCATGAAGCCCGGAAACAGGCCGATGATCATGGAAACGTTCATGAACGTCTTACGCAGCTTGAACTTCAGTTTGGACATGCAGTACGCCACGGAAAGGACCAGGAATGTGGAGATGATGCAGTCGATGATGGCTATGATCAGCGTATTGAGCATCCAGCGTGGGAAAGCCCCGGGAACGCCGTAATACGTCGCTGTGAACAGATCCTTGAAATTCTTCAGGCCAAACTGCTTGGGGAAGAAGTTACTGGTAACACGTCCGATAAAGGTGCCGTCCGGCTGGTACTGGCAGCGGAATGCTGAAAGAACGATCCATACCAACGGTATCAGCCAGATGATGCCCAGAATGATCAGGATGGTATAGGTCGCGCCAAGGGAGACCCGACGGTTGCGGGATTGGCTGCTGACCCTTTTCTTCTTTTCTGTACTCATTGGAACGTATCCTCCTCATTATAGGCTTTGCTGCGGCGGTAGGTGATCAGCGTGATCGTGGCGGTGATGATGAACGTAAAGATACCGATGACCGCACCTGTGTTGTACGAGCCCTGATCGATCGTTACTTTATACAGCCAGGTGACCAGCAGGTCCGTACCACCGGCCTGATAGCCGGTATACGTCGGTCCGCCGCCCGTCAACAGGAAGATCGTGTTGAAGGAGTTGATGTTTCCTATGAAACTGGAGATCAGGTACGGCGTCGTTACGAAGATGACGTACGGCAGCGTGATCTTGCGGAACATCTTGACGGTCGAAGCGCCGTCCACACGGCCTGCCTCGTACAGATCCGCGGGGATGTTCATCAGGATACCCGACGTCATCAGCATCGTATACGGTATGCCGACCCACATATTGATCAATATGACCATGACCTTGGCCAGTTTCTCGCTGTCACTGGGATGCAGTCCCAGGAAACCGATCGGCTTGGCGATCCACCCCAACTGCATCAGCAATGAGTTGAACGGGCCGTATTCGCCCAGAAGGTTACGGACAGCCAACAGGGATATGAACTGCGGCACGGCCATCGTGAAGATGAAGACCGTCCGGAAGACCTTCTTGCCTTTGAGCCCTTTCTTGTTGATCAGCAGCGCCAGGATGATACCGCCGAAATAGCAGGTCAGGGTGGCGAAGATGGCCCAGATGAAAGTCCAGCCCAGGACCGGCAGGAACCGGTTCTTGATCTCGATACCCAGCGAACCTTCCCCGGTAAAGACCGCCCGGAAGTTCTGCAGACCGTTCCAATGGAACAGGTTCGTGCCCAGGTCGTTCATATCCTGGGAGTTGTAGGTAGTAAAGGCCAGCGCGATCATGAAGATGGTCGGCAGGATGGTGAAGATGGTCGCCGCGATGCATGTGGGCGTCAGCATCATCACGTGGAATTTGCCGTCCAGGAGCTCTTTGAGATCTTCTTTGAAGGTCGTTGGCTTTTTGCCGACCTTTCGATCCATATCCGCCTTGTACGAAGACTGGATGTTCTTGTTCCACAGAAGGATGTAGATGAAGATCATCGCGATCGTGACGAAACCGAACAGGACCATCAGTTTACAATCAGAACCACTGGTGAACTGACCAGTGAACGGGTCGAAATCTCCGCCTTCCGATACGTGTGTCAAGGACAGATTCCTCAGCGCTTTCCATCCATAAGGTGTACCATTGATGGACGGGCAGAAGATCATCAGCGCCAGGATGGCGATCTGCAGCAGCAGGAAGATCAGACCCTTGATATATTGCTTGTGGTAAAAATTACCCGCTCCGAAAATAAAGTGGGATAGCTTCGTTCCCGGAGAGCCATCCGCAAACCGTTTTCCAAAATCAGAAAACGATTTGGAGATGCGCTCTACGAACGTCAGCCCTGTCTTTTGATTTTTCGGAGTTTTGTTTGCTTTTGCACCCATAATTTCCCTCCAAAAAATTTTCAGGAATCAAAATCGGTCTGCTCTTTATGCCGGATCCGGCAGAGAAGCCGGGAAACTGCTCGGAGCCTGTCCGTGCATCCACAGATATTCGACCAGGTACAGGCCCTTACGGACACCGTCCAAAGATTCGGTCTCTGTCAGGATCTGGTCACCGGTAGTCGGATACGCTGTCTTGTCGATCATCGCACGGAAGACAGCCGGACCATTCTTGGAATAATAATATGTGTTCAGCGTACCAGTGATGAACGGCTGCGGGATGCCCCACTCCGCCATTCCGACCTGCATCGCTGCCAGATTGTACTGGCTCTCGGTCACCTTGCCTTCATCGAAGCACTTCTTGATGAATTCGGTCGCACCGACATACGCAGGTACGTTCAGGCACTCTACATAGGATTCATTCTGCACGTCCTTGCTGGACAGATACTTGATCAGATCCTGCTCTTTAGCATATTTGGAAGCCGGAGAGTAGGCATTGATCATGAAGCACTTGCAGTCGGCGAAGGTACCGCCGCGGTATTCATCGCCGGCGGAAACACCGCTCAAGCCCTCGCAGGCCGCGTCCGTCAGGGTGAACGTCGGGATCATGGCGATGCCCAGGTTGCTCTCGCCCAGGGCGGATTTCGCAGTATTGTAATGCCATGCACCACCGATGACGGCTACGACGCCCTTGTTGTCCTTATCCAGGTCTGCGTCCCATCCATCGGAGGATGCCCACTTGAAGCCGTTCGGATCCTCGGCAAAAGCCTGCAGCCAGCGAATGATCGCGACCGTATCATCGCCCTGGCAGTTGCTGGTACCTTTGGAACCGCCGGAAGCGGAATCAGCACCTTCATAGATCTTGACCGTCGTGCTCTTGTCAGAGACTTTACGAGCCAGCAGCGCGAAGGACATGTTGAAACCATCGTCACCTGTGACCGTGATCGCCTTGGTGCCGGCTCTCTTGGCAGCTTCTCTCAGGCCTTCAAAGGTCTCCTGCTCTCCGTCGTTGACCAGCGCTTTGTTGTAGTACAGGAACAGTGCCTGGGAGATATAGGGCACACCGTACAGATACTGTTTGTCGTTCAGCGTGGAATAGATGACGCCGCGGAACGATTCCGGATTGTCCGCCAGCACCTGCTCGATCAGGCTTTCATCCGTGATCGGCTTAGCGCACTGCGTCGAGGCCAGTTTACCGATGTTATCATGCGCGACCGTGAAGATATCGGCTGCCGCTGTCGGGTCGTTGGTGATGGTGCCGGCGATGGAACCGGTATCCATACCTTTGACTTCGATCTTATATCCGAAATCGGAATGATCCGCGATATAGGCATCGCATGCTTTCTGGTAGAATTCAGCGGATTCTTCACCCACCCATACACGGATGACACCGTCATCCTTGATCTCAGCCTTGCCATCTTTTTTGCCGCAGCCGGTGAAGACTGCCACAGTCATTGCAAGGACCAGTACGATCGCTAAAAGTTTCTTCATTTTCTTTTTCCTCCCTGGAGTGAAGTTATACCGTCATAAGACAGTTTTTCGATCATCGTAACTCCGGTGATGTAATCACAAAGGGTCTTGTTCTTATTGTTACATATCATTTCAGTCAGCCGCAGGACCGGCACTAAAATGAAGGAGTAGATCCCCGCCGCCAGATACAGTACCAGGCTGTCGATGAGAAAGATGTACAGGAACCGGTAGAAGATCTGTGCCTTCGTTGCCGGTGTCTGCCGCTTCTCATTGAATGGCAGGATCCCTGTCATGAGCTTGCCCGGTGTGGCTTTGCTCTTATTCAGAAACGGGACCAGAAGCAGGACCAGGATCTCAGCCAGGAAACAGGCACAGGCTTTGATCAGGTATCCATGCAGATTGGCCGCGAACACTTCGTTTCGATACGCATCATTGCGGCTCAGCTGCGCGCTCACCGCCTCCGCGTCGTTCTCATACGCGGAGACCGTCTCTGCTTCGATGGCTTTATACCTTTGGAAATGCCGATGGTATGTATCCGCCGCCGGCGTTTTCAGGATCAGCATCGTAAACAGCATGAACAGCACAAAGATGAGCATGAGATCGAATCCGTCCGCGATGATCCGCTTCAGAAGATACGGCCGGGAATTAGGTTCCAGCTCGATCTGCGTGCCGTGGACTTCGGCTTTCATATCAGCAGATCTTCATATCGATCTTCGTGGAGTATACCGAAACATCATGGCTGTCAAAAGCGATGCGGATCGCAGGCTCATTGAAGTTCAGCTCCACACGGATCATCAATTCCTGTCCATCTGCTTCCACGTTGGCATAGCGGACGTTGCCATAGTCCAGGATCTCCTTGACTTTAGCATCAAGACCCGGCTCATCTTTTCCTACGATGCGGATCTTCTCACGAGGAACACCATAGCGGTACGTGTTCTTGTAGCAGCCGTCGCCGTCGATCGAATTGATCTTATACCCCTGCTCCGGAGCGGCTTCCAGCTGATAATCGCCGATGTTGTAGAAGAAATGCAGTACACGGTTGCCGTTTTCCTTGACTTCCGTCTTGGAGAAGCGGCCGGCCAGACTGGCTTCATCTTCCACCGCCTTCAGGACTTCCGCGTCATTGACGAGCACGTTGACCTTATCATTCAGGATGGAGAATCCGTACGCATCTCCTTCCTTGACCTCATCGTCCACCAGAGCGAACAGATACTCATCACCATACTCCAGATAGGCAAGGCGCTGATCATCGACTTTCTCGATGCGGGCGACCTTCAGTTTGAAGTCATCTCCCTTGACGATCGCATACGGCGGGACGCTGAGTTCGAACTCTCCCGCACCCTTGACCGCGGTCTGGAAGACGCCGGGCAATGGGACTTTGGAACCCAGGAGTTCCGCTTGATCACCGGCCGTCTTAACAGCGATCGTATTATACGGCGGGATCTTGTTCATCAAGGTGACTTCGGTCTGTGCATCGAAGAAGTGGACCTTGTTGGGGTTCGGATCCGCATAGATGACGTCTCCGACTTCGATGTCGTCCCGGTCGATGACCTTGACGATGATGTTATTGCCCTCGTCCTTCATCGTGAACTCGCCCAGGGAATCACCCAGTTTGCCATAGACGATCGTCTCATTGCCCAGACGTTCCACATTGGTCACGACGAATTTCAATCCTCTGTCATCGTCCACCAGAGCGATGTGTTCCGGACGGATACCGAAAGTCACGGTCGTGTCGCCGTTCAGATAGCGATGATGGATCTTGGACAGTTTTTCATACGGTACCTCGATGGTATCGTTGTTGGTGAATCTTACGATGACCTTGTCACCTTCGCGCTTCAGGGTCACGTCGAAGAAGTTCATCTGCGGCGTGCCGATGAAGCCGGCCACGAATTTGTTGTACGGCTCGTTGTACAAGTTCATAGGCGTGTCGATCTGCTGCACGTAACCGAGCTTCATGACGACGATGCGGGTACCCATCGTCATGGCCTCGACCTGGTCGTGGGTAACGTAAATGAAGGTCGTCTGCAGGCTCTTATGCAGGGCCGTGATCTCGGTACGCATGGCGGCGCGCAGTTTCGCGTCCAGGTTGGACAGCGGTTCATCCAGCAGGAAGACTTTGGGATCGCGCACCAGTGCACGGCCCAGGGCAACACGCTGTCTCTGGCCGCCGCTCATCTCCTTCGGCTTGCGTTCCAGATAATCCTCGATATCCAGGATCTTCGCCGCCTTCATGACCCGCTCTTTGATCTCATTTTCCGGCATCTTGCGGTTTCTCAGTCCAAAAGCCATGTTCTCATACACGGTCATATGGGGATACAACGCATAGCTTTGGAAGACCATAGCAATATCACGATCCTTTGGCTCCATATCATTGACCAAGGTATCGCCAATGAACATATCGCCGGCAGTGATCGTTTCCAGCCCGGCAATCATACGCAGCGTCGTAGATTTACCGCAGCCGGAAGGTCCGACAAACACAATGAATTCCCGGTCCGCAATGTCGATGGAAAAGTCATTGACCGCTTTATGGCCGTTCTCATAGACTTTGTAGATATGGGAAAGCTTCAGATTTGCCATATTCTCCTCCCTTTTTCTATAATGAATTTTGAAACAAAATGGAACACTGATTCATGACCGCTCATTCGAAGCGGACGCCGCTTTGATCCAGCTTGTACAGGATCTGATCGATGCCGATCAGTCTCGCATTGATCGTTCCCAGCGTATTGCCTTTTCGGTCGTAGATCGTGTAGATCTCGTCTTTATAGGCAGCCT
>JAFVHC010000265.1 GCA_017474705.1 Bacillota bacterium | reverse complement strand
GTGCAACGCTTTATGCTTTGACCATTTCCCATGATTTCATGACGCCTGTAAAGATCAAGATCCCGGTCTCGGTCCAGCACATCGGTCCAGGCGCGTTCGACGTATTCCAGGCCAGAGAGTTCGAAGTCGACAAGGGCAACACGATCTACTCCGATCTGAACGGTGCCTTGATGAATCTCCGCGGCGACTGTCTGATCGCGCCGGCTTCCGACGGTCGCGGCACGCTGATCATCCCGGATGGTGCTCTGTCCTTTGAATGGGATATGGTCGATTATCTTGAGAATTACACGGATGATTTCCTGATGATGGATCAATATGACATCATCCTTCCGGCTTCTATAACCCAGATGCCTATAGAGGAATACCTGTATACGAAAGAAAATCTGCGGTTCCACTGCCCTGTCGGCTCTGTCGCAGAGACCTACGCCATCGAGCATGAGATCGCATATGATCATATCACCGATCTCACCTACTCTTTGCAGGAAGTCAAACCCGACGATACCACGGTCCTGCGTTTCCGTATCTACTCGGATCATGCGATGCTGGAACATGTCGAGACCTCAAGCACAGCTTTGACCATCCCGGATACGGTGGACGGTAAACCTGTTACCACGATCGGTTCTGGCACCTATGGTCTGTTAGCCGATCCCACCGAGATGTTCTCCTATAACAGCAATTCCACTGTGGAGAGCATCCAGCTGCCCGCCACTGTGACCGAGATCAGTGATGATAGTTTTGAGTATTTCAACGGCCTGACCACGATGGACCTGCCGGCTGGTCTTCTGTACCTGGGCAGTGACGCTCTTCCCTATAAGTACGATCTGAAAGAGCTCCCTGAAGGACTTGTATCTATTGGCAGATGCTTTGCAGGTTCAACAACGACCGAGATCAAGCTCCCGGCATCGTTAAAGAACATTGCTTCAGACGCCTTCGGTCATTATGAAGCATTGCAGAAGATCACTGTCGATCCAGGCAATACCACTTTCTCAGATAAAGACGGAGTTCTGTTCGATCACGAAGGTACGACACTCATCTACTATCCGAAAGGCGGCAACACAAAGTACGCCGTGCCCGAGGGGACGCAATATATCGGCAACAGCGCATTCTATAACAATATGACGATCGAAGAAGTCACTCTGCCTGCAAGCCTCAAAAGCATAGATCAGAACGGATTCTACTATTGCTCCGCACTTAACAGCATCGATCTGCCGGAAGGTCTGACGGAGATCGGCGCTCATGCGTTCAACAACTGTGAAGCCCTGAAGAAGGTAGAATTCCCCGGCTCCGTGCGTATCATCGACAGTTTTGCTTTCAGCTATTGCTCATCTCTGAATGAAGTCACATTCAATGAAGGGCTTGAGAAGATCGGTCCCAACGCGTTCTACAATACAGCGTTGACCCGGGTCGAACTGCCGGCCAGCGTCGAAACCATCGATTACAGTGCTTTCGATCTCTCTCAGATCGAGGAACCGCGTGGAGAAGGATTTACCCTTCACATAGGTCCTCGCCTGACAGATCTGGCATCGAATGCTTTCGGCGCCTTCCCCATCGAAGCCTATGACGTTGATCCTGAGAATCCTTCCTACATGGCTGTAGAAAGACTCTTGACCGACCGGACCGGAGAACGACTGTTGTCCTGCCCGCCGGGCATCCAAGGAGAACTGCACATACCGGATTCGATCACCTGGCTGAATTACAGTTCATTCGACACTGCATATTTCCTCACGGATCTCTATATCCCCTCGACCGTCACAAAGATCGAGAGTATCAGTCTCCCATCTAAATATGTGAAGAACGATGACGATGATGATTATCACTCGGTATATAAGGTCACGATCCACTGCCAGAAAGGTTCCGCAGCCGAGACTTATGCCATCGAGAATGATATCCCCTATGTGATCGAGTAAAAAAGCAGCCCCCAAGAGACAGACTTTTACTTCTGTCTTTTGGGGGTTGATCATATTGCGCATTACATTAAATAAAAAACCTGTGATCAAAATCGATCACAGGTTTTTAGAGCGCGAAACGAGATTCGAACTCGCGACCCTCGCCTTGGCAAGGCGATGCTCTACCCCTGAGCCATTCGCGCATAAGTAGCGGAGAAGAGACTTGAACTCCTGACACCGCGGGTATGAACCGCGTGCTCTAGCCAGCTGAGCTACTCCGCCATACATTGCATAAAGCAATGGGCCTTCGGGGACTCGAACCCAGGACCGTCCGGTTATGAGCCGGATGCTCTAACCAACTGAGCTAAAGGCCCGAAAGTGTTTGTAATTTACATTACAAATGACCCCAATGAGAATCGAACTCATGATTACGGCGTGAGAGGCCGTCGTCTTAACCTCTTGACCATGGGGCCAGGTGCTTTCAGTGCGAAAGCTTTATTATAATATCATCTTGCGAAGGCAATGTCAAGTATAATTTTATATTTTCCACTCATAAATTTCCAAAAGACCGGCAAAACAGGTTCTGAACCCCTGCTTTGCCGGTCTCGTGCCTATAGAAAACAAAATCAATTGGTGTAATTATCGAAATATCCCTGAACCAGGACGACAGGCGTGCCCTTATCACCGGAGCCGGAAGTCAGGTCGCACAGAGAACCGATCAGATCGGTCAGCTGACGCGGAGTGGTACCTTCACTGGCCATCTTACCGACCAGATCCTTGTCCTTCGCTTTGATGCTTTCGGAGATCGCATTCTTCAGCTCTTCACCGGACAGATGCGCAAAATCATTATCCGCCAGATACTTCAGTTTCAGTTCGTTCGGCGTACCGATCAGACCATCGGTGAAAGCCGGGGATACGACCGGATCGGCCAGCTCCCAGATCTTGCCCTTGGGATCTTTGAAAGCACCGTCGCCATAGACCATGACTTCCACGTGCTTGCCGGTCTTTTCCAGGATCTCTGCCTGGATCGCCAGGACCAGAGGTTTGCACTCACGCGGGAACAGCTTGACCTGCGTCTCGGTGGCCTTATTGGAACCCAGCAGGCCGTAACGCTCGTTACAGCCACTGCCGTTCACAGGCTGGGTCATGATATCGTCCAGACCGAAGACCTTCTCCGCGCCTGCTTCTTTCAGGATGCGCTTGGTACGTGCGCGGGTGTGGATGTCGCAGGTGATGACGTTCTTGGTATAGTCCAGGATGGTCTTAGCACGGTTCGCGAAAACGATCTCCACGTCGCAGCCGCACTCTTTGATCAGATCGCTGTAATATGCAACGTAGTCCACGCCGGTGAACTCATGGACGCCATAACCGAACAGTTCACGATACTTCGCAAGATCCAGCACATCGCTGTACGGATTGATGCCCGCCTCATCGATCTTATCGATGCTGACCAGCTCGTTGCCGACTTCATCCGAAGGATAGGAAAGCATAAGGACGATCTTTCCATTGCCGCTGGCGGCCGCCCCCAGTGCGATGCCCTTCAGGCAGATCGCGAAACGGTTGCGGGACAGTATCGGGAAAATGACGCCGATGGTTCCGGCACCGAATTTCGCCTGCATGTCCGCAGCAATATCATCCACTGTGCAGTAGTTGCCCTGAGATCTTGCGACCACAGATTCTGTAATAGAAATGACGTCTCTATCCCGCAGCTCGAAGCCTTCCGCTTCAGCAGCTTCCAAAACACTGTTAGTTACGATCTTCGCCAGATCATCACCCTGACGGATGATCGGGCAGCGAATGCCTCTGGATACAGTACCGACTCGACGTTCTGCCATAATTGATATCTCCTAAAAATTATTGTACACGATGTATTGATTTCATCATGCGAAAATATTATAATCAATCTCAAAGTATAAGTAAATGCGAATATTCTTATAGTTGATATTGATAATTCTTATATCAGGAGGCGGATCATATGCAGGCGCATCTGGAACAATATAAGGTGTTCAAAGCTGTCGCTGACAGCGGCAATATCTCCGCGACGGCCAAGTCTTTATACCTCAGCCAGTCCGCAGTCAGCCAGTCCATCAAAACACTGGAATCCTCCCTCGGCGTTCGTCTGTTTTCGCGCAGTCGGCGCGGTGTCACCTTGACCAATGACGGCCGCACCTTGTATGAGTATGTCTCCGGTGCGCTGGCACTTCTGGAGGCAGGCGAGAACCGTTTGAATGAATCTCGGGAGCTTACGCGGGGCGAACTTACCATCGGTGCCAGCAATACTCTTACAGAAAGCTATCTGCTGCGCTATCTGCAGGAATACCATCGCTCCTATCCCGGTGTCCGTGTTCGGATCCTCAACGGCACTTCGCGCCGCGTCATGAACTATCTGCATGGCGGAACATGCGATCTCGCCTTTGTTACGACCGATGAACCGGTCGAAGGATTTGACAATCGCCTCTGCCTGAAAACGCACACCTCTTTCGTCGCTGCCGCCGACTATCCCGTAGATTTCGATCGTGCCTATACGTTGGCGGAGATCAGCGCTATGCCGCTGATCCTCCTGGAGCGCGAAGCCGGGTCCCGCCGTTTCCTTGAGAATTGTTTTCTGAAGGAGGGGCTACGTCTGGAACCTGAGATCGAACTGGCCAGCTATGAACTGCTCATTTCCCTGGCCGGCATCGGACTCGGCGTTGCCGGTGTGACGGAGGAATTCTCTCAGGATGCATTGGACCGTGGCATCGTACGCAAAATAAAACTGACGGAGCCTCTGCCAGAGCGCGCCGTCAGCATGTTGACGTTGAAAAACACGGGGACATCCATGGCCGCCCGCAAATTCATGGAATTGATCCAGTCATGAACTCCGCCGCGAAATCATCCGCGGTAAAACGGTGGTAACTCAGATGCGGCCCCTCCTGTGTAATACAGTAACGGTAGTCATCCGGGACCCCATCTTCAAAATAGATCAGCCGGTCGAAATCCTCATGCGCAAGATCCTCCGCATGCACTTTGTCGGAGTACTTATGGAAAACTTCCTCCACTGCATCAAGGCCGACGTCGTGCCTGCTGATCACTGCAAGAAAATCTTTCAGGAACAGAGCCTTCCGGCCCTGTTCTTTTTGTTTGACGTATGCTCCCGCCTGGGGCGGCAGTACGAAACCGATCCGACCGTCCTTGAGGAAGGTGAAGCCCACTTCCCCCAAGTCATCCGACACGTAGGATGCAAACCCCTGCAGTAGCTGTCGCATGTTCTGCGCGTCGGCATTCGTCTCCAACAGGCGGTTCAACGATGGCATAAGATAGTACAGGCGGATCGTTTCTTCACGATACCCCAGTTTCAGCTGCTGCTCCAGGATCATATCGCAGACATGCTGCTTCAATCGTTCAAACCTCACTTAAGGCCTCCTGTACTTGTATAGATGGATCTGGTCCTTGGATCCTGTCAGGCTGACGTGCAGCCGATTGACCTCCTGCAGCGCGTCCACTTCTTCCAGCGTATCGAAAAACGCGTCGGTTGCGTTGAGTCCGCCCTTCGATTCGCCGATATACAGCAGCTGTTCGTCCGGACGCAGCCGTACATAGGCCTCCCAGGCCTTCAGGACCTCTTCTCCGCCCTGCGGCGGCCAACTGACGACTAATACGTCACTTTTCTGTCCAAAGCGTTTTACAGCCCCTACAGCGTCCTGAGACATGACATCCGTAAACAGCCGTCCGCGCATGGAGATGTATTCGTTGGACTTATCCGGGGCGATGTCGGTCGCCATGATGGACAAGCCTGCTTCCTGCAGCATGTAGGACAGCAGCCCATTGCCAGCCATGATCTCCAGGCATTTCTTCCCTTTCAGAGCGTCTGCCAACGCCTGGATCCATGCCCGGTTGATATTGGCATATCCGGT
>JAFVHC010000264.1 GCA_017474705.1 Bacillota bacterium | reverse complement strand
GTGAAGGAAAAGGTGAATCGTAAGGAACGTCCTGTCAGAAACTTGAAGCAAATGGCAGCGCTGTGCACCATCGCCGGCGACAAGTCTGCAAGTAACCGGGAGGTGCTGCTTAAAGGCGGCGCAAAAGGCCTTTCCACCTTCATGAGCTATCCCATTCTTACCGCTATGGCTCGCTACGGGGACTATGATCAGGCTTTCAGTATCATGAAAGAATACTATGGCGGCATGCTCCAGATGGGAGCGTCCACCTTCTGGGAGGATTTCGACCTCAGCTGGATGGAGAACGCCACCCGCATCGATGCGTTCCCGCAGGAAGACAAGAAGGATATCCATGGGGATTTTGGCGCCTACTGCTACGAAAAATACCGCCACAGCCTGTGCCATGGCTGGTCGGCTGGTGTGATCGCCTACCTGATGGAGAGCGTTGCCGGCATCCGCGAAGTTGGAGACGAAGGCAAAAGCATCGAGATCCGCCCGCATTTAAGCGGTCTCAAAAAACTGGACGTGCAGTATCCTACACCCTGCGGGATCCTGAAAGTTTCCTATAAGACAGATGCCGGCGGGATTGAATCTTTCGAATATGATGCTCCGGAAGGGATCCTGATCCAATGACAAATCGAACTTTTGAACTAGGTGTCAACCTTTTTGGTTTGACCGAGCCATTTGCGAAAGATAAGGCGGCCGCCCTTTGGCAGCTCCAGGAGATCGGCTTTGACTGCATCGAACCGATGCTCATCCTCATGAAGCAGGATCCGGATCATAAGCCGCCGGGAGATCCGCCGCCGCAGCTATGGTTCCCGGAAACTATGGAAAAGGAAGCTGCCCTGCTCCGGTCATTTGGACTGAAGGTCAGAAGTATGCACGCGGCGATCCGGTATCGAGAGTATCCGGCAGCCAATATCGCAGAAGTTTTGATGAAAGCGTATCGCGAGACCAGCGCCTGCTTTTATGTGGTCAACTGCGCCTATCGGACGCCTAAAGGTGCTGCAGACTGGGCCGGTTATCTGACCGAGATCCAGCAGCATCTATCAAGTCCTGTCCGGGTACTGGCACATAACCACAATATGGAATTCCATCCTACGGGAGATCCGGATCAGCCTTATATGCTGGACCTGTTCCTGGAAGCGGCGCCCGAGATCGGTCTGGAACTGGATTATGGCTGGACCTGGTACGCCGGACTGGATTTTGAGACGGTACGAAAATATAACGACCGCATCGTGCTCGTCCATCTAAAGGACTTCCGCGCTGATATCGTGCACAAGGTGGAGAAACAAGCAGAAAATGACGAATTCCTGCCGATCGGCACCGGCGCGGTCTATAACCTGGACGTGCTGGAAAACCTGAGGCACCTGCCTCAATTTGCAGGTCTGGTGATCCTGGATCAGGACTATGATCCTGATATCATGCAGGCGCTTACCATTGGTGTGGACAAGGTCAATTTTTTACGCCGTCAGGTCAATTATTGAACATTACGATTTGTTCATAATTCATTTACAATTAAGCTAACCTAAAACTGAAGCAGAACGAAACATCTTCAGAAAAAAACAGGAGGGTTACAACATGTTAAAGAAAGTGCTTTGCTTGATGCTCATCGCTATCATGGTCCTGAGCATGGCCGCCTGCTCCAAGAGCGGCAGCAGCGACAAAGGCGACAACAATGCTTCTGCCGAGATCGATCCCGCAACGATCAATACCGGCAAATACGATGAGCCTGTTCATCTGACTTCTTTCTTCCAGATCGCGACGGTTTTCCTGAACCTGTTCAGCGAGGAAGAGCTTGAGAGCTGCTACTACACCCAGCAGCAGCATGAGCAGACCAACATCTACATCGACTATCAGTGGTACAGCCCTGCTACACAGGAAGATGCTGTACAGAAAACTTCCATGGCGATCGCTTCTGGCGAGATCCCGGATTTCATGATCGTTGACCGCGCGCAGTTGGCGCTGCTGGCCAAGACCGACCTGATCAACAAGGATCTGGAGCCCCTGTGGAACGCTTACGCTTCCGATGATATGAAGAAGTGGACCACCGCTGAAGGTCCTGATCTGTGGGAATCCCTTCGCTATGACGGCAACATCATCGCTCTTCCGAACGTCGGCGGTTCTGTCGACCAGGGCGAAGTCGTCTGGATCCGTCAGGACTGGCTGACCAAGTTGGGTCTTGAGATCCCCACCAACATGGATGAGCTTTATGACGTTATGCTCGCTTTCAAAAACAATGATCCGGACGGCAATGGCCAGGACGATACCATCGGCATGACCATTCACAAGGATTTCCTGAACGGCCCCGGTACCGGCGACGTGGTCGGCCTGTTCAACAGCTTCGGCGCGTATCCCGGCAACTGGACCGATGACGGCAACGGCGGCATCATGTACGGTTCTGTCACCGACGGTGCCAAAGACGCTCTGACCTGGATGTCCAAGGCCTATGCTGATGGCCTGATCGCTCAGGATTTCTCCTCCATGGATTCCAACAAGGCTGCTGAAGCTTCTGTTTCCGGTAGTTCCGGTGTCCAGTGGGGTGCTATGTGGAACCATATGTGGCCGCTGCAGTCCACCGTCGACAACAACAACGAAGCAGAATGGGTCGCGCTTCCTCTGCTGCCTGCCAAGGCTGGCGAAGTTGCGCATCCGCAGGCCTCCATCGGCATCAACCAGCTGTTCGTCATCAGCTCCAAGTGCGAGCATCCGGAAGCGGTCATCAAACTGCTCAACTTCTGGGTCAGCACGCAGCTGCTTTCGAAGGAAGAGATGGACAAGTACATGCTGCCTGATGAAGCCGGTACCCTGGTCTTCCCGCAGCACTATGTCATGCTGAAGACCTGGAACCCGCTGAAGAACATGGAAGCTCACTATCATGTCTGTGAATCTCTGGAATCCGGCGACACTTCCAAGCTTAACGGTGAAGAGATGGGTTACTACAATGACTGCGCCGCTTTTGTAGCCGGCGATGCTTCCAAAGCGGGTCCGTACCGCACCTTCGGCCCTGGCCTGTCCTCTTATTCCGCACTGGATTCCTACTACCAGGGTGGCCTGTACGAGTACAACAGATTCACCACCGCTGATACGCCTGCCATGCAGCAGAAGCTTTCCACCGTCAACGACAAGATCGTGGAATACTACACGCAGGTCATCATGGGCACCAAGACGCTGGACGACTGGGATACCTTCATGAAGGAAGTCAACGCTCTGGGTCTGGAAGAGATCACTGCGGAAGCCAACGAGTGGTACAAAAGCAAATAAGACATATTGATGCAACAAAGGATCCGCTCTCAACAGAGCGGATCCTCATCCCTTAATCCTGAGGTATAATCCATGAAAGCAAACGCCAAAAAGAAGGAAAGCTTCAGCCAGACCTTTAAAAAGGAGTGGATGTTCCATGTAATGCTGCTCCCGGCCATGATCCTGCTGCTGATCTTCGCGTACTTCCCGATGGTCGGTATCGTCATTTCCTTCCAGGATTTTGTGCCTTC
>JAFVHC010000263.1 GCA_017474705.1 Bacillota bacterium | reverse complement strand
CCAGATACAGCTTCTCCGAGAACAGGACACGATCCCCGATCACGGGCGTGATCCCCAGTTTACGGAAAGAGCCGCGCGCTTTGCAGCGCACGGTCCCTTCGTTCGTCCAGACGTCATAAAAACTGCTGACGCCGGAAATGATGATTCCTTCTTTCATATCCATCAGTTGATGTCACGTACAAAGACTTCGGTTCCATCCAGATAAACACGGATCTTCACAGTGCCATCCGGATACGATACGGACATGCCTCCATCTTCGAAATCCGCGTGGGTGATGGTCTGGTCGAACAGTCCGGAAGAATTGCCATTGGAATCGATCGCATCGATGCTCAGGCGGCCCGACTCTTTATCTTCGGGCAGCGGATCACTGATGAACAGGCTGCCATTGGCAGCATCCTCTTCGATCTCCTCATCCGGAGTACCCTGACTGATCGTCACATTGATGGCCGTACCTTCCGTGACCAGGCTTTCCGGGTCCAGATCCTGTGCAATGACCTGGCCTGCCGGCACGCTGTCATGATAAGACAGTGAGACTTCGCCCAACGTCAGGTTCCGCTCCTTCAGCGCTTCTGAAGCGCCTTCTCGCGTCTTTCCGCGCAGATCCGGAACAGCGACGCCTTCATTTTCGCCGCCGAGACTGACGACCAGCTTCAGGACCGTGTCGTCGGAGATCGGTGTTCCTTCTTTTGGATCCTGCTCGATGATGTAGCCCATCTCGACGGTTTCATCGATCCGGGTCTCTACCTCATAAGGAATGCCCAGCTGGATCAGGTTATTGACCACGTCTGCATAGGTCATATCGGAGCAGTCCGGTACGGTGGTCACATCGTAATGACCGGCGCTCAGGATGACGGTGATCGTCGCGCCGGGTTCCGCTTTTGTACCCGCCACAGGCGTCTGCTCATAGATCTGTCCTTTTTCATATTCATCATTGTAGCGCTGTGCTTCGATGACAAGATTGTATCCGGAAGACTCTGCTTTTTCCGAGGCCTCAGCTTCTGTAAATCCGATGAGGCTGGGGATCATGGGAACGTCTTTATCCTCATTGAAATAATACTTGAGCAGAAGACCGATGACGGCGAGAAGCGCCAGGGCAACGGCGGCAAACGCGATCCAGAATCCCGTTCTCCTCGGTGTGTCCTCGTTCTCCTCTTCTTCCTCCTCCTGCTTCGGCTTTTCGCGCTTCGGAGGCTGTGTTTTCGAAACAGGAGCCGCCGGTGCAGGCGTATACTCTGTATATTTGACCTTGTTTTCGGGGATATAGTTGTGGTTCTGATATACGCGCTTCAGATCCTCCAGGACTTCATCCGCCGACTGGTACCGATCCTCCGGCTGCTTGTTGGTCAGCTTGCGGATGATGCCCACCAGACCCGGCCAGATCTCGGGATTGAGAGCCGCAATGTCCGGCAGCGGATCGTGGATCTGCTTCATGGCCGTCGCAACAGCCGTGTCCCCCTCGAACGGCAGGGACTGGGTCGCCATTTCGAACATAGTGATACCCAGAGCGTAAAGATCGGACCGTACGTCGACCTTCTGGCCGCGGGCCTGCTCCGGAGAGAAATAATGCACGGAACCCATAGCTTCGTTCTGCGCGGTCATGGTGGTGGTCGTCGTCGCCTTCGCGATACCGAAGTCCGTGACCTTGACCACGCCTTTCGGTGTGACCATGATGTTCTGCGGCTTGATGTCCCGGTGGATGATACCGTTGGCATGCGCTGCCTTCAGCGCATCCGCGATCTTGACGGAGATCTTGAAGATCTCATCGTTCGTCAGTTTTTTGCGGCGTTCGATGTACTCTTTCAGGGTAATGCCATCGATATATTCCATGACGATATAGTCGGAACCGCTCTGCCGTCCCAGGTCGTATACCCCCACGATATTGTTATGAGACAGGCTGGCCGCATTCAATCCTTCCTTACGGAACTTGGATACGACGACCTCATCCGCGGACAGTTCCGCCCGCAGCACTTTGATCGCCACGTCCCGGTGCAATTTATGGTCGATACCTTTATATACGACCGCCATACCGCCTTCGCCGATGACTTTGACGATCTCATATCGTTCATTCAAGATCATACCTGGTTTTAACATTACACTTCGTCCCCTCTAAGATCAGCCATGACGACGGAGATATTGTCATATCCTCCGCAGTCATTGGCTTTTTTCGTTAGATTCTCTGCCATTTCCTGCACATTGAAGCCCGGAAGTTTCAAGATCCGCAGGATCTCCTCATCGTCCAGCATGTCCGTAAGCCCATCAGAGCAAAGCAGGATCAGCTGTACGCCTTCCGTCCGTTCCATGATGATATCGGCCTGTACCTCCGGTTCCTGTCCTACTGCCCGGGTGATCAGGTTCTTTTTTTCATGACGCCTGGCTTCTTCCTTGGTCAGGATGCCGGCCCGCACCAGATCGCCTACATAGGAATGATTCTCGGAGATCTGCTCCAGCTGCCAGGTCCCGTCCGCATCGGTGCGTATCACGTACATACGGCTGTCGCCGATGTTGATCCCATAGATCCATCCGTCCTTGACGCAGGCCGCGACCAATGTCGTGCCCATGCCTGCCCAGGCCTGGTTCTCGATCGATGCCTCGAAGACGGCTCGGTTCGCATCCTGCGCCAGCGTATCGAACCAAAGCCCGATATCATCGGGGCAGTTCGTCCGCTCCTTGATCTCGGCAAGCATCGTCTCGACCGTGAGCTCGGATGCTTTTTCGCCCGCGTTGTGACCGCCCATGCCATCGGCAACGATCAGCAGATCGGGCAGCGGCCCTACAGGCTCGCCGGATGCAAAGGCACGGTCCTGGTTGTTGCTGCGGACCCTTCCGGTATCGCAAACCACTGCAGTTTTCATTGATTCACCTCAGTTTCAAGTCGATATCGCCTGCGCAGTTGCCCGCAGGCGCCATCTATATCGGTACCCAGTTCACGGCGGACCGTGACCGGGACGTGTTTCTCCTCCAATACTTTGCGGAAAGCCTGGACCCGTTTCTGTTCCGGCCCTTTCAGCTTCCGCTCCGTGACGGGATTCACGGGGATCAGATTGACATGACAGAGCAGCCCTTTCAGTCGTTCTGCCAGTTCTTCCGCATTGGCGCGGCTGTCGTTGACGCCTTCCGCCAGCGCATATTCAAATGTGATGCGGCGGTTCGTAGCCCGGACATAAGCCCGGCACGCCTCCAGCAGCGCTTCCATCGAGACCCGGTTGGCGATGGGCATCAGCGTGCGGCGTATGACGTCGTTCGGCGCGTGCAGGGAGATCGCCAGCGTGACGGGCGGTGCTTCCTTGGTCCACCGTTTCAGCGGTTCCAAAAGCCCGCAGGTAGAGACCGTCATATTGCGGTAACTCATATTCTGACCTTTCGGCTCATGCAGGATGGTCAGGAATCTCAAAACATTATCGTAATTGTCGAACGGTTCTCCGCATCCCATCACTACGATGTGCGAGACCGGGATCTGCTCTTCCCGCTCGATGGCATAGACCTGACCCAGCATTTCACCGGGTGTCAGATCCCGCTCCCAACCGTCCAGGGTGGACGCACAGAACTTGCAGCCCATCCGACAGCCGACCTGCGAGGAAATACAAACCGTGAACCCATGCTGATACTGCATCAGTACCGATTCTATCAAGCAGCCGTCCGGCAGTTCGAACAGATACTTGACCGTTCCATCGATCCGGGATCGCTGTACGCCGGCTGACATGGGAAGCATAAGAGGCATCGTCTCCTGAAGTTCCTCCCGCAGCGTCTGCGGCAGATCCGTCATTTCTTCATAAGAAGCGGCATGTTTGCGGTGCAGCCAGGCCCAGACCTGACGGCCGCGGAAACCAGGCAGACCCAGTTCTTTCGCCCGATCCGCCGCTTCCGATTCTGTCAGATCCATCCATGATGGTACCGCTGTCTGCATCCTTACGCCAGTCCTTCCCGTCCGTTCTTGGTCCATGCTGCCAGATAAAAGCCATCCGCTCCCTGTGGTTCAGGAAGTACGATGATCCCGTGATGGCCATCTTTAATAGTATCACACAAATCCAGGGTTGGCAAATCCTTTTGCGGATCCTGCGGGGCAAACTGCGGAAAGCTTTCTGAGAACCAGGCGGTCTGTGCCTCGTTCTCCGCCGGCCGCAGGGTGCAGGTACTATAAACCAGGCGGCCGCCGGGACGCACGTACTGCTGTGCCGTCCGCAGCAGATCTCTTTGCAGGGTCTCCAGCGCCTGATGATCCTCCGTGCTGCGGTTCAGTCGGATATCCGGCTTGTTGCGCACGATGCCCCAGCCGGAGCATGGTGCATCCACCAAGACGGCGTCGAAGGTTTCGATCCAGTCCTGCCGCAGCGAAGTGCCGTCCTGCAGGACGGCTTCGATGCAGGTGATCCCCATCCGCTCTGCCTGCGCGCGGACACGCTCTACTTTATGATCATAGATATCGCAGCTGATGATCTGCCCTTGATCGTGCATCATCTGGGCCATCATCGTCGATTTGCCGCCCGGTGCGGCACACAGATCCAGGATCTTCATGCCCGGTGCCGCCAGAGTCAGCATGGCGGCAAGAGCCGCGCTTTCATTCTGCACGACCAGACGGCCCTCTGTGATCAGTCGCCAATGTTTTAAATCCGAACCCGACTGCAAACGGAACATCCATGGACACAGGGCAGATGGCAGGATCTGACCCTGACCCGGGATCTCCTCCAAGGCGGCCAGCACCTGATCCGGGGTGTTTTTCAAAGTATTGCAGCGTACGGTCAGCCCGCTTTCCGTATCGAGCCTGCGGCACAGATCCTCCGCCATTTCCAGGCCGTATGCGCCGATCCATTCCTGGATCAGAACGATGGGAAGCCCGTATATGATCGACAGACGCTCCAGCGGATCCGAAGGCCATTCCAAGGTCTCCTCCGCCCGCAGCACCGCGCGCAGTACACCATTGACAAAACCGAACAACTGGCGGTAGCGGGAATGCTTGACCAGTTCCACCGCCTCATGGATGGCCGCCCGGACCGGGATGCGGTCATCATAAAAAAGCTGGGCGGCGGCCACTTCCAACGTGGCTGCAATATAGGGTTTCATCCTACGAAGCGGCTGTTTCGCCACCCGGTCGATCCGGAAGACGATTGCGCTTTCGTGCGTCAGGGTCGTATAGACCAAATGTGTGAAGAGGGCTTTGTCCCTTGCACTGATCGTGTCCGGGAAGCGCTCGATCCAATGATCCACCGCGGTGGATACATAGGTTTGGCGCTCGCGGATCTCCATCAGACAGCGGGCTGCCGCATCACGCACATTTACATATTCCATTTCTCAGGCTCCCAGGATCTGCTGATCCGGATGATTGCCCAGCAGGAACGCGGCGGCATCCATGCGCTTTCTGCCCTGCAGCTGCAGGCTGCGCACGCGGATCATGCCGTCGGCCGTCTCCACGTACATCCGATCTTTTTCCACATGGACTTTGCCAGGGTTCAGGACGTCCGCCGTTTTTTCGCTCCGTTCCGCATCCAGGATGCTAAGTTTCTGGCCGTTCCAGAACGTATAGGTGCCCGGCCAAGGGTACAGGCCGCGGATCTGGTCCAGGACGGCTTGCGCCGGACGATCCCAGCTGATCAGGCCGTCTTCCCGGGACAGCATCGGCGCATAGGTGGCCTCCGCATCGTTCTGCGGTTCGGAAGGAAGGCGCGTCCCCGCCGCTTCCAGCATGCCAAGCACCGTTTCCGTCAGAGCCCCGGCGGCGGCAGCCAGTTTATCGTGCAGGGTCTCTGCCGTATCTTCCGGCGTGATCGGGACTTCTGCCTTGCGGATCATAGCACCGGTATCCATGCCGGCGTCCATCTGCATCGCCGTGATGCCGGTGACCTTTTCGCCCGCCACGATGGCCCGTTGGATCGGTGCCGCACCGCGGTATTTCGGCAGCAGCGAAGCATGCATGTTGATGCATCCCAGCCGCGGGATGTCCAGGATCCGCTGGGACAGGATCTGCCCGTACGCGGCCACCAGGATCAGATCCGGCGCCAGAGCTTCCAGTATCTCCACCTCTGCTTTGCGCTTGACTCGTTCCGGCTGGTAGACCGGTATCCCGTGCTCCAAGGCACAGACTTTGACCGGCGAAGGGGTCAGGATCTGCTTGCGGCCGACCGGTCGGTCCGGCTGCGTATATACGCCGATGATCTCAGCGCCGGTCCGGATCGCGGCTTCAAGCACAGGGACCGCGAAATCGGGCGTACCCATAAATACGATGCGCATGTATGTCTCCTGTCTTATTCTTCTTCGTTGGTGATCAGTTGTACGCTTTCTGCCTTGTCGGTGTACAGGACGCCGGACAGATGATCGATCTCATGGCAGAAGGCTCTGGCCAGAAGATCCTCTCCGGTCTTCTCATACACGTTGCCTTCCCGGTCCAAAGCGCGTACTGTCACTTTCTGCGGCCGCGTCACGATACCGTTCTTGCCGGGGATGCTCAGGCATCCTTCACCGCCGGTCTGCTCGCCTTCCGTCGCAATGATCTCCGGATTGATGAGAACGAGCTTCTCGTCCTCTTCTCCGGTATCGATCACGATGACCTGTTTCAGGACTCCGACCTGGACGGCCGCAAGACCGACGCCGTTGGCGTCGTACATGGTCTCGAACATATCATCGATCAGCATTTCCAGACGCTGGTCGAACGCTTCCACTTTGCGGGAATTCTTGCGCAGGATAGGATCGTCGTCTACACGGATATTGCGTAATGCCATATCATTTCCTCTTTTCTTGTTCTATATTAAGTTCATTGGATCGATGTCCAGCTGGATCCTCGCTCTCGGATGCCGTTCCAGGAACCTGTCGCGGCAGTAGGTGCCAAAAGCCATCAAACGCTCCCGGTCCTCCAGCTTGACCAGGATCCTTCTGCGGAATACATTATTGACGCGCTCCAGGGACGCCGGTGCGCTGTCGAAGATCAGGAAGCCTCTCTTCGCCCCATACGCCACCAGCAATGCGTGGAACTCATCCGTCAGCTGGATCAGCCGCTCCTCGTTTTCTCCTGTCAGCAGGAATTGCAGGATATGGGTGAAAGGCGGTGCTCCGATCAGATGTCTCGCCGTGCACTCGCTTCGATAAAACGACATATAATCGTGCCTGGCCGCATCCTGGATCGCGTAATGCTCCGGCGCGTAGGTCTGGATCAGGACTTCACCGCGGATCTCCGACCGTCCGGCCCGTCCGGCTACCTGTGTCAGCAGCTGGAACGTGCGCTCGGTGCTATGGTAATCCTCGCTGTACAGGATCATGTCCGCGGAAAGGACCCCGACCAAGGTCACGCCCGGGAAGTCGAAGCCCTTGGCCACGATCTGCGTACCGATCAGGATGTCCGCCTTCTGGTCGCGGAACTGTTCGTACACATCACGGTACGTTTCTTCGCCGCGGATCACAGAGGTATCCAGACGCAGCACCCGGGCTTCCGGGAACAGATGCCGGATCTCTTCTTCCACCCGCTGCGTGCCGGTCCCGAAATGTTTGATATACGGTGAGCCGCAGGACGGGCAGGTATCCACCGGCCGCACTTCTTTTCCACAGTGATGGCAGATCAGCAGGTTCCTGTCTTTATGCCAGGTATAAGGCAGGTTGCAGCGCGGACACTTCAGTACGAACCCGCAGCTGCGGCAGTTGACGAACGTCGAATATCCCTTCCTGTTCAGGAAAAGGATCGTCTGCTCGCCCCGGGAAAGGCGCTCATGGATGGCCTTTTTGAGTTCCGTGCAGAAGATGGACAGATTGCCCGCGGCCATCTCCTCACGCATATCGATGATGCGGGTCTCCGGCAGCAAGGCGCCGGGCACAGCCCGTTTCGTTAACTGCAGATAGGCATAGATGCCCTGCTCCGCCTTGTAGAAAGACTCCACACGCGGTGTCGCGGAACCCAGCACCACCGGGATCTTCCAGAGCTGTCCCATCTTCTCGGCGACCTCCGCCGCGTGGTACCGGGGGCTCTGTTCGGATTTATACGTCGTCTCATGTTCCTCATCCAGGATGATGAGGCCGGGATCGGCAAAGGGTGTGAACAAAGCGGACCTTGGCCCGATCACCACATCGATCGCCCCTCTGCGTGCTTCGCGCCAGAGCTTGGCGCGTTCCGCATCTGTCAGACGGCTGTGGGTGACGCCGACCCTGCTTCCGAACCGCTGCGTGAAAATATCGATCAACTGCGGTGTCAGGCTGATCTCCGGCACCAGTACGATGGCCTGCCGTCCCAGCGCAAGTGTGTGATCGATCCACTGCAGATACAGTTCGGTCTTCCCGCTGCCCGTGATCCCATGCAGTAAAAAAGTCCGGTGCAGATGAAGATCCAGCATTTCGTCGACCGGTCGGGCCGCCTTTTCCTGTTCTTCATTGAGCCGGAGCTTAGGGGAAAGATCCGGCGTCTCCACCGGATCCTGATTCTTTTTTCGCGGCTTCCGCGTGACCTGGCGGGGGACCCAGAGCGACAGGCAGGCACCCAGAGGCGCGTCATACCAGGACTGCATCCATCGCGCCACGGCAAGCTGCCGTTCGGTAAAGGCAGGCTCGTCCATAAGGATCCTGCGGATCTCCTTCATTTTGTCGGGATCCGCGCCGGCGCTGTCGGTAAAGCCCACAACAAAACCCCGCGTTTTGCGGTTTCCGCTGCCAAACGGCACTTCCACGACCATGCCCTGCTGAAGGGCCGGTGCAAGATCCTCCGGGATCCTATAGCTGAATATGCGGTCGACCTTCGGTTGGTTCAGACCTACGATGATCTCAGCATATCGATGGGTCATACTTATTCTTCTTCCTCGTATTCTGCGTTCAGATCGACGATCGCCATGCTGCCGTAATCGGCGGCCTCGGTATTGATCGGTTCCGGTTCGGCAGTATAAACGCCGATCTTATCATGCAGCATCTCATCGATGGCGATGGACAGTTCTTTGGTACCTTCTTTGGTCTCCACCAGGGGCAGATCTCCATCGACCAGCGAACGCGCGCGTTTCGCGATGGCCTGGACCAGGCTGTAACGGCTCAGAACTTCCGGAAGTTCCAGTTCCTTGTTGACTCTGTTGATGTGGTCGATCAATCTTGAATAAGACGGCTGGATCATGATGCGGTTTCTCTCCTGTTCTGTTTATAATTCTTCCATGACCCGGTCCGCTTCCTGACGAAGCCTGGCGATGAAGTCCTTCTGCCAGTCCGGGGTGGATCGTTTGCTCTCGATGCGGCTCAGTATGTCGTCCGCACATTGTTCTATAGTTTCATTGACGACGATATGATCGTAATACGGGATCTCGTCGAACTCCTCGATGGCACGGGACAACCGGGCTTTGATGCGCTCCGGCGTCTCGGTCTTTCGGCCTTCCAGGCGGGCTTTGAGCTCGTAGAAATCCGGAGGAAGGACGAAGATGAGCAGCGCGTCGGGATACTGTTCTTTGATCTGACGGGCGCCCTGGGCTTCGATCTCGAGGACGACGTCCTCGCCCCGCTCGATGGCTTCCAGGACCGGTGCCTTCGGTGTACCGTAACAGTTGTCGGTATACTGGGCCCATTCCAGAAAATACCCCTCCTCTGCCCGTTTCGCGAACTCCTCGCGGGACAGGAAGTAATAAGTGACGCCTTCCTGATCCATGGGTTTGGGGCTTCT
>JAFVHC010000262.1 GCA_017474705.1 Bacillota bacterium | reverse complement strand
GCCGGACAAGGATATCCCACGTTTTACCTGAGGCGGACGGTCTGCCCACGCTTTACCAGGATATTCTTTGTTAAGAAAGCGCAAAGTATTTTCGGTGGTCTCCAACGGAGTATCTTCCACCAGTCCAAATACACGCTCCGTGAGATCAGGATCCAGCATGACAGCTGCACTGTTATCGAAGCTTTCGTCACGGAACCATGTGGTCTCGGTTTGCTGATGCATTTCCCGCGGATCCGCATGATGCCCAAGATCATAGTCTACCGCAGCGGAGATCACGAAGACATCGCCTAAGATCCCATATCCTTCCGCAGCTCCTCCGCAGCCGACATCCAGTATATACGCATCAGTAAAATCAAACCGTTCATCTGAAAGGACCGCCGATGTGGATATCGCAGCATTGACCTTTCCCTGGCCGACGATGCACATCGCCACGCCATTTTTATAATATAATTTGCTTGCTTCCGGACATCCGTCGATGTCATACACATCTCCGCCGGAAAGATACGCCTCATAAAAAAGCTGTGCTTCTCCGGGGAAATCCCCTGACAGCCCGTCCACTTCAAATTTGGGAAGGATCAGGACCCGAACGGACATCTTTGCATCCTTCGGTTTCGAAGAACAGCCATTCAGGAAAAAGAACAGCAAAAGCATCAAAACAAAAGTACTACTTATTATTTTCATTCGTGTTTACTACTATGGAACCAGCGTGATGAGTTCCCACTCACAGTTTGCTTCCGTTCTCAGAGGCATGCTCCAGACGCCGACTCCGGCCGACACATAAAGGAGCGTGCCTGGTTTTTCAAATACACCATATGCGGGCAGTCCCATCATGCGATACACGATCTGCAGAGGCCACAGCTGCCCCGCATGTGTATGGCCGGAGAGCTGCACCGCGGATCGTTCTTCCACCAACTGCTCCTCATCATATGGCTGATGATCCGCTACGACCAGAGCGCCGGTCCCTTGAAACGGATCGATGAGATCTGACCAGTCCGTGCGTTTCCCCTCCATAGAGATATCCTCTCTTCCGAGCAGGGTGAGATCATCCGCCACTTTCAAAAACTGATCCGACAGAATGGTGATGCCGGCTTCACGGATCGCCTCCTCCAGCTGCTCGTCACTGTATGTTCGCCCGTCGAAGTATGAGGCATCCGGCTGCCGATCATGGTTCCCGTATATGAAGAAAACAGGAGCCTCTATTTCGGAGAGGAGACGATACGTCTCCCGCATATCATCGTATGACGTCAGTTCATCGGTCACATCGCCGCCCAGTATCACGAATTCCGGAGCTGCATCATTCACCTGCCGGCAGAATTCCTTCACATTTTCCATCGAACGAGCCGATTCGACATGAAGATCTGCAGCAAACGCAAAGGTGTGCGCCTGTGTGACGCCTTCAGCTGTCCAGGTATGTCTCTTTTCTTTAACGTGACCTGCATTCACAAATCCATAAATGAAGATACAAAGACAAAAGACAACACTCAGGATGCTGAGCAGTTTCAGCCGGCATGCACTTTTTTCAGTTTCTGTTCCTCTGCTTCCCTTGAGCTTTCGTATCACGTATTCCACGATGCTTGCGCAAACATCAGAAAAGAGAACGATATATGCAGCCGCGAACACATCTGATCGACGGTAAGCCAAGGGGCTTTCTATGGCAACAAAAAACAGGGCCGCAGCCGGGATCAGCAGGACTTTGATCATAAAGACTGTCACCCGCCAAACCGGACGTCCCTTTTTGCGCAATGGTATCTGCACGACAAACAGGGCTGTCAGCAAGAGGATGATCTCCAGGACCCATAATAACATATAACATGAAGCCTCATTTCATATGTATAGCTGTCAGGATCCGGCGCGGACGAGTTTCACGACGGATTCGCAGTGCATGGTATGACAGAACGCGTCAAAAGGTGCCACGTTTCTAGGCACATATCCCTGCGTTTCCAGGATCTTCACGTCCCGTGCCAGTGTAGCCGGATTGCAGGATACGTACACGATCCTTTCAGGCTGCATACGGACCAGCGTATCCAATAACATCGGATCGCAGCCTTTGCGCGGCGGATCCACGACCACGACATCGATCCGCGTCTTTGCACCTTGGGTCCTGAACCAGTCCGGCACGACTTCCTCTGCTTTCCCGACAAAGAACTCCACATTTTTGATCCCGTTGTCGGCCGCATTCTGGCGTGCGTCACGGATGGCCTCCGGGACGATCTCCACACCATAGACCTTGTGTGCTTTCTGAGAAAGGAACAGAGAGATGGTCCCCGTACCGCAATACATATCCCACACGGTCTCATTTCCGCTTAAGTCCGCGTATTCCATCGCTTTTTCATAGATGCGCTGCGTCTGCACCGGATTGACCTGGTAAAAAGACCCGGGGGAGATCCGGAAAGACAATGGACCGATCGTATCGGTGATATAGGGCTGTCCCTGCAGGATAAAAGAATGGGCGCCCAAGATCCGATTGGTGCGCTCTGTATTGACATTATACATCAAAGAAACCAGACGGACGCCATAGGATCGCACACTGTGCTCCAGCACGTTCCACAATTTGTCCGCATAAGGTACTTTCCGCCCATTGATGACCAGGCAGATCATCAATTCACCTGTAGAGAATCCGACCCGTGTCAACAGATGGCGCAGCAGTCCCTGCCCGGTCGTTTCATCATAAACGGAGATGCCATATGTATCCGCCCATCTGCAGATGATACGCATGATCTCCCGGTTGACCGGATGTCCAACGGCACAGTCATCCAACGGTACAAGTGCGTGGGTCCGGCCGGCATAGAAGCCGAGGACCGTGTGTCCGCCCAACTGCCCGAATGGGAACTGCATCTTATTGCGGAACTCCCACGGGACCTCCATACCGGTGATCGGTTCCATCAAAAGTTCCGGGTGTTCGACCCCGCCGATGCGCCGCAGCGCTTCCTCCACCTTCCGCTGTTTTACAGCGAGCTGTGCAGGATACGCCATTTGCTGAAGCACGCAGCCGCCGCAAGCCCTTGCCTTGGCGCAGGCCGGCTTGATCCGCTCCGAAGAGGGTTCGATCACCTGCTCGACCCGGCCGAAGGCCAGACTTTTCTTCACCTTGACCACACGTGCCATGATCAGGTCTCCGGGAACAGTATCTTTTACGAACAGTGCCATACCTGTATCCGTATGCCCGATGCCGATCCCTTCCTGGTCCAGATCCGTGATCCGGACTTTCAATAAATCGTTTTTATTCACTTCTGCGGGTCCTTCTTCTCCGGCTTATAGAGATTCCGGTTCAGGAACCGATTGAAGGACGTCCAATGCCCATCAGACGGATCCTCTTCCACAAAAGTTTCCATGACTTTCATTTTGGCGTCGATATTGTCCGCGAAATGGACGATCATGGCTTCCCGTGTCATCGGTACTTTCGGAGAACCGAATTCGAGTTCTCCATGATGTGACAGGATGATATGAAGCAGCAGTTCCTGCTGTGTACGTGGAAAGGCACCCAGCCGGTTCATCCGCTCCTGTACCATGTTATAGCCCAGGATGATATGGCCCAGCATCTGACCGGCATCCGTATACTCAGCGACAGGCATCTCCGTTAGCTCACGGACCTTGCCGATATCATGCAGCATCGCGCCGGTGATGACCAGATCCCTGTCTACGCCGGGATAGGCATCTGCCATATAGACCGCGTTTTCCACGACGGCCGAAACATGCTCGATCAGGCCGCCAAGATAATTGTGATGCACGCTTTTGGCTGCCGGGTGCTCTTTGAATCTTTTGATGAATTTGGCGTCATCCACAAAGAAACTTTCCAGCAGCTGCCTGAGCTTTGGATCCCGGACCTCTCCGATCCGTCGCAGGAGACCTTTATACAACTGTTCTACGTCCTTATCGGTCTGGCGGATGAAATCCGCAAGATCATACTCTCCGGGTTCGCTCGGACGGATACGGTAGATATTGGCCTGCAGGTCTCCCTGATAGGAAGTGATCTGCGCATCGATCTTGACCATCTGGTTCTTGTTGAAATCAAAGATCTGAGGCGTAAGGTCCCAGATCTTGGCATTCAGCGTACCGGTCTTGTCCTGCAAAGTCACATTGAAATAATTCTTGCCGGCTTTGGTGACCATCTTCTGCTTGTCTTTGCAGAAATAATGCTCTAAAACATGGTCGCCCTCTTTCAAAGTCTGTATGAATCGCATATCAATCGAAATCTCCCGGTTTTTCCAATCGTCAATGAAAGTGTCACCGTTTCCGGATCTCCGTCGACGTATCCCCGCACGACCTTGACCTCGACCGTCTGGCCGATCTCACATGCATGAAGAGCGTCTGTCAGATCCTTGAAGGTATCGATCTTCTGCCCATTGAACTCGATGATGACGTCGTCGACCTGGATACCGGCCTTATCCGCGGACAGGCCATCCAGAACGGACTGGACGTACACACCAGAGAACATGCCGTATGTCACGGCGAATTCCGACGCCGCATCGATACCGGACCCCGTGATGCCCAGGTAGGGCTGTATGACTTTACCATGATTGATCAATTCTTCCAGCACAGGTTTGGCTGTTGAGATCGGGATCGCGAAACCCATGCCCTCAACATCAGAAGACACGATCTTGGCATCGTTGATACCGATGATCTCACCCCGGCCGTTGACCAGCGCTCCGCCGGAATTGCCTGGGTTGATCGCAGCATCGGTCTGCAGCAGGATCAATGTATTGACAAGCCCGGTGTCCTCATCCCTGAAGGATACGGAACGTTCGAGCCCACTGATGATGCCTGCCGTGACAGTATTACTGTACGTCTTGTTGACCGGACTGCCTATAGCGATCGCCAGATCTCCGACTTTCAGACTATCACTGTCGCCCAAAGTGGCGATCTTGATCTCTTTGAGCGTATCCTCGTCCAGATCGGATTTCTTTACATAAATGACAGCCAGATCGCTTCCGGAATCCGAGCCTTTATAATACGCCGTCGCGGATACTGTTTCATCACTGCCCATGAGGATCTTTACGTCCGAAGCATTATTGATGACGTGGAAATTGGTAGCGATGTATAATTCATCCTCCGATTCGCCAATGATCACACCGCTGCCCAGCGCCTCTCCATAGACCGAATCTCCGGGGATCCCGGAAGAGTCCTGCGCGACTACGGTGGTAACGATCGTGACGACGGAATGTCCTACGTCATCCGAAATATCCGCGATGGATGCGTATTCGGAGTTCTGCAGCGTCGTGATGTCCGCGACTTCCTTGATCGCTTTCTCATCCGACGGAAAGAAAAACGTACCGGTCTGATTTGTGTCATGCGTCCGGTTGAGCAATGTACTGGCCCAGTACACACCGCCAAAAGTCGAAACACAAAGTGTGATCAAGGAAAGAACGGCAAAACCCAGTTTCCATCCGTGTGTCTGACGTTCCAAGCGGCGCTGTTGACGTCTGACCGCCTTTTTATGCAATCTTTCCTGCTCTCTTTCCACCTGTTCCCGGATCTGCATCTGCATGATCACATCTTCGCGGTAAAATGGGGACTGTGGCGGAAGATAGTTCGGATCGGTACCGACACCAGGATCCTGCTCCTGTACCTGCGGCTGTTCAGGCGATTCAAAAAACTGATCTTCTCTGAACTGATCATTCATCGTTTCTCACCCCGCAATCCAATCACAGGCAGTGCATGCGGTACGCAGGAAAACTGTACTTCCATCGTATCGCAGACGTGTTCACCATCGGTATGCAGGACCAGAGGGTGATCCGCCTGTACTGTAAATTCTTTATCACTGAACAACTGAACACCGTGCAGCCGCTTATGCTTGCCGAGCGCCAGGATCGGCAGAATGAAGAAGGTCTTCCATTTCGGTACACCGTGGACCATACATACGGACAGTTTACCGTCTCTCGGATCCGCATCAGGCGCCATAGGGATGCCACCGCCCTCACCGAAAAAGTTCATAGCGGCAAGAAAGATCGCTTTACTGAAGATCCCATGGCTGTCACCGCGCTGCACGTACATACGCGTCGTTGTCATATCGAACAAAGCCTGTATCGTCACGATGAAATACACGAACTTGCCCAGTTTCAGTTTGTTCAAAGTACTTTTCAGTGATGAGAGATTGACCCTCCGCGTGATCTCCGCGTCCAGACCGAAACCGCTGCTGATCGCGTAATAACGGCTCCCTTGTCCCTTATCATACGTCACCTTGCCCAGATCGATCCAGTCCGGCGCAGCGCCTTCTTTGAGATCATCCAGGATATAGCGAATCTGTTCTTTCGGTGTTCCTTCGATCTTCAGGCCACGGCCGAAATCATTGCCGGATCCGGAGGCGACGACACCGAAACGGACCTTGGTAAAATCCGGGATACCATTGATGGCTTCGTTGATCGTGCCATCACCGCCCAACACGATGAGATTGCAGATCTCACCGGCAGCATTCGCTTCTTCGCAGAATTTCTTTGCGAACCGTGCCGCATCCCATCTCTTTTGTGTGAACAGGACGGTATATGGTATTTTTCGATTCTTCAGGACCTGTTCCGCCATGGTGCATGTCTCTACGGATTTACCACTGCGTGAACCCGGATTGACGATCATACAGACTTTTGATTTCATGCTGTTTTTACTTCTTTTCTACAAGATTTATTTTATATGCAAGGGGCAGTGTGAACGTAAACCTGGTCCCTTCTCCCGGCTTGCTGCTGACTTTGATGTCCTCCCCGTGATTGAGCAGGATTTGACGGACGATCGTCAGCCCAAGGCCATTGCCTTTTTACATGGCCGCGGGAAGCATCGCCCTTATTGAATCGTTCAAAGATGTGCGGCAGCGACTTTTCATCGATCCCAAGGCCGGTATCCGCCACGGTGATCACAGCCTTCTGCCCCACTGCCGTGGTCTCGATGCAGATCGAATCTCCCACGCGGGTGAACTTCAGAGCATTATCGATGAGATTGTAGATCACACGCTGGATCTTATCCAGATCGGCGTTTACGATCAGCTTCTCCTGCACGAACTGGAAATCCATCCGGATCTGCTTCTCCTCGATCCGCTGTTCAAACCCCAGGGCCATTTTGATGATCATTTCATTGATATCGAAATGTGTCCGGACGACCTCATCCTGCCCGTTCTCCATTTTGGTCAGGTCCAGGATATTGTTGGTCATTTTGGTAAGACGGTTGGTTTCATCCAGGACGATCTGCATGTACTTTGGATGCAGTTCTTCCGGGATGGTCCCGTCCAGCATAGCTTCCAGGAATCCACGGATCGACGTCAAAGGCGAACGGAAATCGTGCGAGATATTGGCGATGAACCCGCTGCGCATGTTCTCCAGTTCTTTCAGG
>JAFVHC010000261.1 GCA_017474705.1 Bacillota bacterium | reverse complement strand
TTCTTCGTGCTTTCGCTTCTGTTCGGCGCAGCACTCGGCGCATATTCGGAACCGGTCTGTAACGTCGCGGCGCGCGTAATTTCATCGTTTTTCAATTTTAACCTGAACAACCGGCTGGTTTTTCAGAATACCGGATCTTACGGAAAGGCGCTGATTCGCTACTACTGCCTCGCCGTGCCGCAGCTTTTTGTATCGACCGTGCTGCTGACACTGGTGGTGAATCTGCTCGGGATCGAGGCTGCGCATACGGCGACCCTTGTAAAAGTGGTCGTGGACGGCGGCCTGTTTGTCGCCAGCTATTTCATCCAGAAGTTCTGGGTGTTTTCGCAGAGGGAAAATGAAACGGATTCAACCGCTGAGGACAAAACAGCGGAAAAATAAGACGGATCTTCGGATCGAAAGGAAAAACTGCTATGACTTATGAAATTGATATTGCCGGAATGAAACGCGAGCTTCCGCTCTGCAAGGTGTCGGATGATCTCTATATCGGCGCATTCGTCATGTTCGGCGATGTGGAGCTGACCGTGCACTGCGCTGCGGAGCTGCTGAAGCTGGCTCCCGAGTATGACTATATCATCGCACCGGAGGCGAAGAGTATTCCGCTGCTGTATGAGATGGCCAGACAGAGCGGTGCGGACAAGTACTTCCTCGCACGCAAGGGCCCGAAGGCCTATATGAGCGGCGTGTTTGAGGTCAATGTCAAGTCCATCACCACCATGGGTGTCCAGAAGCTCGTCATCGATACCGCTGACGCGGAACTCATCCGCGGCAAGCGGATGCTGATCATCGACGACGTGATCTCCACCGGCGAGTCCCTGCACGCCATGGAAGAGCTGGTCCATCAGGCGGGCGGCATTATCGCAGGAAAGATGGCAGTGCTCGCCGAAGGCGACGCGGCCAAGCGGGACGATATCATCGTGCTGGCGCCGCTGCCGCTGTTTAACGCGGACGGAACCGTCAAGGCGTAAGTCAAGGCGTAAGATGAAAAAAATCATCGTCACCGGCGGGGCCGGATTTATCGGAAGCAATTTTATCTTCCATATGCTGGAGAAGCATCCGGAGGATCGGATCATCTGTGTGGACAAGCTGACCTATGCCGGAAATCTGTCCACACTGGCCCCGGTGATGGACAAGCCGAACTTCCGCTTCTGCAAGACGGATATCTGCGACCGCGAAGCCATCTATCAGCTGTTTGAAGAGGAGCATCCGGACATCGTGGTGAACTTTGCGGCGGAGAGCCATGTGGACCGCTCCATCGAGAACCCGTCGATCTTCCTGGAGACCAATATCATCGGGACTTCCGTGCTGATGGATGCCTGCCGGAAATACGGCATTGAGCGCTATCATCAGGTCTCGCCGGATGAGGTCTATGGGGATCTGCCGCTGGATCGGCCGGACCTGTTCTTTACCGAAGAGACTCCAATCCACACCTCGTCTCCCTACAGCAGCAGCAAGGCCTCCGCGGACCTGCTGGTACTGGCCTACCACCGTACCTACGGCCTGCCGGTCAGCATCTCCCGCTGCTCCAACAACTATGGTCCCTACCACTTCCCGGAGAAGCTCATCCCGCTCATGATCATCAATGCCCTGCACGACCAACCGCTTCCGGTATACGGGGC
>JAFVHC010000260.1 GCA_017474705.1 Bacillota bacterium | reverse complement strand
GAGAAGAGCAGGTCATTCCACTTGAAGAAGAACTGCAGGACCAGGACGGTCACGATCGCGTTTTTCATCATCGGAACGACGATATAATACATCAGCTTATAAATGTCACAGCCGTCGATGACCGCCGCCTCAAACATGTCATTGGGCATGGTGCGCAGATAGCCGGTCATCAGGAAGATCGAAAGCGACAGACCGAAAGCGATGTACGTAATGATCAGGCTGAAATAGGTGTTGGTCAGCTTTGTCCGCACAAACATCTGATAAAGCGGAATCAGGGATGTCGCGACGGGCACCATGATGCCGATCTGGAAATAGCGGGCAACGCTATTCTTCAGTTTCCACTGCATTTTGACGCAGGCGAAGGAAACCGTTGTCGAGAATATAACAATGAAGATCAGCGAAATCAGCGTGTCGATCAGCGAGTTCTTAAAGAACGTCGCCATGTGTCCTCTCGTCCAGGCCTCCACGTAATTCTGCCAGTAGAATCCCTTCGGAAGTGCGTAGGCGGGATAATCCACCCACTCACTGTTGCGCTTGACAGAGGCGGTCAGCAGCCAGAAAATCGGATAGACATCGATGATCAGGACAAGGGCGATGACCACTTTGCTGATAATGGATTTCGGTGTGATTTTCTTGATTTTGGTCATGATCAGATGTCCTCCTTCGTATCAAAAAGTCCGATGATGAAGGAACCCACAATGCACATCAGGAAGATGAACAGCGCAATGACGGAACCATAGCCGACTTTGTTGTAGTTAAAGGCCACCTCATACATATACATGGACAGCGATTTGGTCGCGTTGCCGGGTCCGCCGCCTGTCAGAGCCTTGGCCGATTCGAACATTTTGACGGTTCCGGAGAAGGAGAAGATCGCGCAGGTTACGATCATGGGCCGCAGAAGCGGGGCCAGAATGTAGCGGAACAGCTGGAAGGAGCCCGCGCCGTCGATGGCAGCTGCCTCGATGACGTCATCGGAGATATCCAGAATAGCTCCGTAGAGAATGACGGCGTGAAATCCGATCGCGGACCAGATATCCATGACAATCAGAGACGGGAGCGCCGTGTCCATCTCGCCGATCCAGGCGTGCACATACTGCTGAAGTCCGATATTTGCAAGAAGGGAGTTGAGCAGTCCGTAGTTGGGCTGAATCTCGTAAATCTTGGCAAACAGCTGACCGACGGCAACCGTCGGCATAACGACCGGGAAGAACAGCAGCGTACGGATCAGATTCTTGAACCGCTTGAGCCAGAAGCGGAACAGCAGTGCCATACACAGGCCCAGTCCGACCTGTCCGACCATAACAAATCCGATGTATCTCAGATTGACAAACAGCGCATCTCTAAACCGGGAGTCCTGGAAGGGCCTTAAGAAATTCTTCATGCCCACAAACTCCCACTTCAGTCCCGGTGTCCCGGAAAAGAAGGAATAATAGAAGGAAACCGCAATCGGCGCAATGACGACGATGGTGTAGACAATGAACGCCGGTACAACAAACAGTGCGATCGCCTTTTTATTTCCCAGTACTTTTTTCATGCCGGATCTCCCTGTTTTCTTCTTGACAGCGGGAGCCGTCGGCATAAATGCCGCCGGCTCCCAGGCTTATCTTTTTAATGCTTTCTTACGGCTGCAACAGCCGTGCCTTTTCAGACAGATCAGTCTGCCATGTCGGCAGCTTCCTGGATGGACTCCATGTAAGCCTGTCCGTCCATATCGCCGGTCAGCAGAAGCTGAACGTTCTCCTGAGCGGTCTTGCTGACCTCAGCGTTCATGGT